>CBINGT010000013.1:0-19160 GCA_966250245.1 uncultured Anaerolineae bacterium | reverse complement strand
GCCGATATTTTGTGCCCTTACCAAAGAAACGGCAATCAGGTGAAGAAGAGTGGAGTTACTATTGGACAAGAGATTCGATTGAGTACAAGGTCAGTAAGATAATTGGCGAGTTCTACCTATTTAAAGACCTTGAAGCATTTGCCGAATGGAAAAAGATGGAAATCCTTGATACGGACATTTACCATAAAACTCAATAGGATAGACTCAATGTTTACCGGGGCGATCCCACTTGCGGATCGCCCCGGCTACGTCTCGCTCTTTTCGCTAACCGCTGGCTGCTTCTTCTGCCTCGCGTGATGAGCGCGGGCGGATGCCTCTCAACATCCCTTCGACATCCAGCCCTTCATCGAGATCGGGCCAGTAGACGCTAAACGCATCCAGCTCGAAATTGTTCCGCTGTGCGGGAGTCGCACGTTCCAGCCACGGGAACCACGCGAGCGGATTGCTGATGCGCCGCCCATCGGCCAGGGTAACGCTGACGCTGTTGTTGTCGAATGTCACCGCAACAGGGCGATCCGTCTCGTACTTATATTCAAAGTCAGGTGGCATAGCTATTCATCCCCGTGTATCGCTCTCCACGCACTCAGGAGTTCGTCATGGTGGCGTTCAACGATACGTACGATCGTACTCAATTCACGTTGATTATAGCCGATGTTATGGAGCACCTCGATGGGCTGTAAACGAATCCGCGCGACGTTTCCTGCCCGTCGAACATGAACGTGTGCAGGTGGATGATCGTTGACGAAAATAATAAATTGAAAACCGCCGTGACGGAGAACTGTCGGACTCATGCCTTTCCCCAAGGTGTGGCGTATTTAATGTACCATCGGGGCGATCCCACTTGCGGATCGCCCCGGCTAGTCTTACTCTGTTCTGGCTAACCGCTAATTGCTAACGGCTAACGGTTCCCTCTCCCCACCACGCGTGACAGGAACAGCGCCAGCAGGCCGAGCACCACCAGCGCCGCAACGCACAGCAGCGCGATCTGCGTCGTGCCCAGGCCACCATCGTCCGCGCCCACCTCGACGATCTCCGGGACCGGCGTGGCGGTGGCGGTCGGACGCGGCGTGCTGGTCGGACCCGGCGTGTCAGTTGGGGCGGGGGTGCGCGTAGCAGTCGGCTCGGGCGTGTCGGTCGCGGCCTCGGTCGGCGTCTCGCTAGGCTCCGCTGTCTCGGTCGGTTCCTCAGTCTCCGTCGCGGTGGGCGTTGTCGTCGGCTCCGGCGTCTCGGTCGGCGTCGCGGTCCAACTTTCGGCGGTCGAGGTCAAGACCTGCGCCACCTGGAGCGCGGTCGCGGTCGCGTCGGGTGTATCGGTCGCGCTCGGCTCAGGTGAGGGCGTGTCCGTGCTGGTGGGCGACGGCGTATCCGTTGGCTGCGGCGTGTCAGTGGGAGTCGGCGTCTCGGTCGGCTCCGGTGTTGCAGTCGCAGTCGGTTCGGGTGTGTCCGTTGGCTCCGGCGTATCCGTGGGAGCAGGCGTGTCGGTCGGAGCAGGTGTATCCGTTGGCTCCGGCGTGTCGGTCGGCTGCGGTGTGTCCGTCGGAGCAGGCGTATCGGTGGGCGCCGGAGTGTTCGTCGGGCGCGGCGTCACCGTGTCGGTCGGCGCGGGGGTGTCCGTCGGCGCGGGCGTGCTGGTAGGACGTGGTGTCGTCGTCGGGCGCGGCGTGTTCGTCGCGGGAACGGGCGTGTCCGTAAAGGCGTCGGCGGTCGCGGTCATGATCGCGATCTCGGCGGCTGAGGTCCCGGTCGCGTCCGGCGTGTCGGTCGGCAGAGGCGTCGGCGTCGCAGTGGGCGCCGGAGTGTCGGTCAGCGTGGGCGTGGGCGACGGCGTGTCCGTTGGCGTGAAGGTGGCCGTCGGCGTTGGCGTGTTGGTCGGCGTGGGCGACGGCGTGACGAACAACTGCGGGTCGAGCGTGAAGCTACGCTCGAAGAGGAACGTCTCCCCGCCAGATTCGACCTCAATGCTCAGCGAGTGCGCGCCCGGTCCGAACGGTAGCAGGTCGATCGTCGCCTCGAACGGCGGCGCGTCGAATTCCTCGACCGTCTGCCCGTCGATTGCGATCGCGAGGCGGTCGATCGGTTGCTGCGTACGCTGCGGCGTCACGGTGATCGTCACCACCGGATCGGTCAAGAACGCGCCATCATCCAGCCCGGTGATCGTCAGCTCCGGCAACACGGTGCCGATCCGCAGCGCCGCCTGCGCGGTCCGCGTCCCGCCGAGCGCATCTTCCGCCCGGATGGTCAGCGTGCGCTCGCCGGGGGTCAGCATGTACGGGTCGATCGGGATGTCCACAGCGACCGTGTTATCCACCGCCGGACCCGCGCTCAGGCTGATCGGCTCCCCGCCGATGTCTGCCGCGATCGTGCCCAGCCCGCGCGGCGCGGTGATCTCCGCCCGAACGGTCACCGGCTGCGTGATCGCGCCAGAGGGCACGTTTTCGAGCGTGATCTGCGGGAACCGGTCAGGCGAGGCGAACCGCGCGACGTCGCTCGCCTGGCCGACCGTCACCTGCACGTCGTATTCGGAACCGTCCGGGGGAACGTCGGTGTTCAGCGTGATGACGTACTGCGTCCGCAGGTACGTCGCCAGATAGCTATATTCCCGCTCCAGGTCCTCGGTCGTTGGCCGGAACAGCGCCTCGCCGCGCGTGTTGACCGCCAGCGGCTCTAGGAACGCCCGCTCCACGCCGAAGCCAATGCCGAACGTGTAGAACGGGATGTTGTTGGCAGCGGCCAGCTCAATCGACTCTTGCGGACCGGCCGTGCTGAGGTTGCCGTACTCGTTCCCGTCCGTCAGCAGGACGACGTAGCGGCGCGGAGTTTCGGCCTGGGCGGCGAGTTGCGCGGCCTCGAAAGCGGCCTGATAGAGCGCGGTGCGCCCGTCGGCCTGCAACGTGTCGATCGCGGCGCGCAAGACGTCAAAGTCGGACGTGAAGTCTTGCACCACGCGCACGGTTGAGTCGAACTCCACCAGCGCGACCTGGTCGCCGGGGCGCAGCCGGTCGAGGAAGGCGCGCGCCGCGTCCTGCGCCGCCAGCATGGGCAGGCCGAGCATGCTCTCGCTGCTGTCGATCACCAGCACGACCGAGATCGGCAGTTCGTCGCGCGTCACGTTCTCGAGCGAGGTGATTTCGGCGGGCTGGCCGCCGACCGTGATCGCGAAATTCTCGGCCGTCAGCCCTGGCACAGGCACCTGGAACGGGTCGAAAACATTGACCAGCAGGGTGATCTCCGGCAGGTCATCTGCCACGACCTCGACGATTTCCACGCGGCCGATCTCGCTCTCGCCGTCCTGCGCCAAGACCGTCCCGCCAAGCATTGCGACCAGCACTAGAAGGAATGTCGTCAACCGGAATGTGCGCATAGAAGCCCCCCGAGGCAGCATCGGCTCAATGCTGTAGCGCGTCGCGGCTTGCGACGCTGTGTTTCGCACGGTGTAACGCTTCTTATTGTACATCAGTCTTGCATTGTCGGGTAACGAAAGAACATAGCGGTAGCCATTAGCCGTTAGCAGTTCGCAAAAGAAGGGAGTGAGGAGTGGGGAATAGGGAGTAGGGGCGGGCAGAACTGTGCGATCTGTAGGGGCGGAGCAAGCTCCGCCCGCACGCCATGCCCCCCATCTCCCAGCCCCTTCCCTCCTTGTGGGGGAAGGGGAGCGGGTACACGCGTTCGGGGACATGGGTGACAGTTTTGTGATTGCGTGGGCAAGGTAATGCGACGCCGCCCCTCACCCCTGGCCCCTCTCCCTCTTGCGACTGCGTCGCGGGGAGAGGGGAAACGCCGTGCGTTGTGTAGGGGCGGAGCTTGCTCCGCCCGTTTGTCTTGCCCGCCATGCCCCCCATCCCCCGAACGCCGACCGAAGCTCGGAAGGATGGGGGGACTTTCTACTCCCCACTCCCCACTCCCTACTCCCTGCTCTTGCTAACCGCTAACTGCTAGCTGCTAATCGCTGCTTTTCCAGTATTTGCGAAGACTCCCCTTTACCCACTAAAATTCGCGTAACGGCGATCGTGGTGGTGCAATCCAGAAGCACCCCTTCTGCTGTCTCTCGCCAACGTACTATTTGACCCAGTTTTCGGTAATGTCTTTTTGGAGGACAACCATGCGGAAAGGTTTCAGGACACTCTCGGCGCTTGTGGTCTTCGTGGCGATCCTCGCACTCGCGATCGCCCCGGCGGCCGCGCAGGATGGTGACCAGGTCGTCATCACGTTCTGGCACGCCATGAGCGGCAGCCGAGCCGACGTCGTCCAGCAGATTGTGGACGCCTTCAACGAAGCGAACCCCGATGTCAACGTGGTCGCCGAGTTCACCGGCAGCTACGCCGAAACGCTGACCAAGGCGCTGGCGGCCTATCAGGCGGGCGAGCCGCCGAACATCGTCCAGGTCTACGAAGTCGGCACGCGCACCATGCTCGACTCCGGCGCGATCATCCCGATCTTGGAAGTGAGCGGCGGCCAGCTCGACCAGAGCAAGTTCGTCGAGCCGATCGTCAACTACTACGCGATCGATGGGGAGCTGCGCTGCATGCCGTTCAACAGCTCCACCGCCATGATCTACTACAACAAGGATATGTTTGAGGCCGCCGGTCTTGATCCGGAGCAGCCGCCGACGACCTTCCAGGAAGTCTACGAGATGGGCAAGCAGATCGTGGACTCTGGCGTGGCGCCTTACGCTATTTCCTTCGGCTGGCCTGCCTGGATCCTCGAGCAGATGTACGCCAAGCACAACATCCTGCTGGCGAATGAGGGCAACGGCCGCGAAGGTCTGGCGACCGAAACCTACTGGAACAACGAATTCGGCGTGGCTGTGCTGACCGAGTGGAAGCGCTGGGCCGAAGAGGGCCTGCTCTACTACGGTGGCCGCGAGTATTCGGCCAACGACCCGTTCATCGCGGGCGAGTTCGCCATGCTGGCGCAGAGCACGTCGAGCCTGGGCGGCATCCAGAACGCGGTGGATTTCGAACTGGGCACCGCCTTCCTGCCGCGCCTCGAAGGCTATGATGAAATCGGTAACAACGTGGTCGGCGGCGGCTGCCTGTGGACCATGGCTGGCGCTAGCGAAGAAGAGCTGGACGCCATCTGGCGCTTCTACCAGCATCTCTCGTCGGTTGAGATGGACATGATGTGGCACAAGGGCACCGGCTACTTCCCGGCCAGCAACGCCACCGTTGAGGCTCTGGAAGCTGAGGGCTGGTTCGAGGAGAACCCGAACTTCCGCACCGCGTTCGATCAAATTCTCGCCGGAAACAACACGATCGAGTCGGCGGGCGTCCTGCTCGGTGACTTCGTGCTGATCCGCGACATCGTCGGCGCGGCGATCGAGGATGTGGTCGTCAACGGCGTCGATCCGCAGGAAGCGCTCGACTTCGCTACTGAAGAATCGAACCAGGTCCTGGCAGACTACGCCAGCCTGTTCGCCGAATAATCGTTCGCTGACCCGTCGGGGCGCATGCCCCAACGACAACACCCGCTGCCCTGTCCAGATCGCTGGATGGGGCAGGGGGCTGTGCCCCGGCGAGACATCCCGCGCCCTGCAACGGCGCGGGTCATCTGTCTGTAATGCGATTGGTCGTTAGCGGTTGGCGAAAAGAAAGAGCAAGACCAGCGCAAAGCCAGTGCCGATCTGCCGTTTTCGCTGCCCTATCCGCTGTACCCTGGCTGCTTCACCGCTGCTTGCGGCTTGTGCTAATCGCTAACCGCTGATCGCTAATCGTTTAAAGGGAAATGGACCTTGGCTACACCTGTCTTTAAAAATCGCGTCTTGCCTTATCTGTTGCTGCTGCCGAGCGTGGCGCTGGTGGCAGTGTTTTTCCTCTACCCGGCAGCGCAAAGCCTCGAGCTGAGCCTGTACCGCGTGCATCGCGTCCGCGATGTCAAGATTTACGTGGGGCTAGAGAACTTTGAGCGGTTGTTTGAATCGAGCGTTTATCTGAACTCGTTGAAAATTACCGCGATCTTTGTGGTGGCGACGGTGCTGTTCGCGCTGGCGATCAGCCTTGCGCTGGCGGTGGGTGCCAGCCAGCCCATTAAGGGCTTCGGCGTGTATCGCACCCTGCTGATCTGGACGTATGCGCTCTCCCCGGCCGTGGCCGGTCTGATCTGGGCGCTGCTGACCGACCCGGCCATTGGCTTCCTGACCAATTTACTCAGCACTTTCGGAATCACGTTCAACTGGCGGCGGGGGCAAGACGACGCTCTGATATTTATTATCATGGCCGCCGTGTGGAAGATTCTCGGCTACAACATCCTCTTCTTCCTCGCCGGGCTGAAGCAGATCCCGCGCGACGTGATCGAAGCGGCCTCGCTCGACGGGGCGAATAGCTGGACGCGCTTCTGGCGGATGGTCTTCCCGCTGCTCATGCCGATGACGCTGTTCCTGCTCATCATGAACACGCTCTACGCCAGCTTCGACACCTTCGGGCTGATCGACATCACCACCCAGGGGGGGCCGGGCCGCGCGACAAACGTGCTGGTCTACAACCTCTACAACGACGGTTTCAAGAGCACGTCGGGCATCGGTCTGGCCTCGGCGCAGTCGATCATCCTGCTTGCGATTGTCGCCGCGCTGACCGTCTTCCAGTATAAATTCGTGAGCCGCAGGACGTTTTACCAATGAGCGCGATTACGACCCGTTCCACGACACTCCAGCAGCGAGAGCTCGCCCGCAGCGACGCCATGCGCCGCAAGCTGTATCCGATTGTGATGCACGTCATCATGGCGCTGGCGGTGTTCGTCGTCAGCTTCCCGCTGATTTACGCGTTCATCCTCAGCACGCAAGATTCGCACATTGGGACGCTCGTACCCGGCAACGCGCTGGTGCAAAACTACAAGGAAGCATGGCGCCAGGCGAACATGGGCCTGCTGATGCGAAACACGCTGATCGTCGCGCTGAGCGTGGCAATCGGCAAAATCGTGCTCGCGATCCTCGGCGCCTACGCGCTGATTTACTTCCGCGTGCGCGGCGGCATGATCATCCTCGGATTGATTATGCTCACGCACCTGCTGCCGCTGCCGGTCCGCGTGGTGCCGACCTACGAGCTGCTCACCCAGCTAGACTGGGTGAACACGTTCCAGGGCCTGACGATCCCGTTCTTCGCCAGTGCGACCGGCCTGCTGCTGTTCCAACAATTCTTCCGCACCGTGCCGACCGATCTGGCCGACGCCGCGCGGGTGGACGGCGCGGGGCCGTTCCGGTTCCTGATCAGCATGCTGATCCCGATTTCCCGCACGAACATCGGCGCGCTGTTCCTGATCGAGTTCGTGTACATGTGGAACCAGTACCTGTGGCCGCTGCTCGTCGCGAACTCTGACCAGACGCGCCAGATCCAGATCGGTATCAAGCTGCTGGTGGCGACCGACGCCGTGATCGAGTGGGGCACGGTGATGGCGGGTGCGCTGATGGCGATCATCCCGCCGCTGATCGTGCTGCTCGTCCTGCAGCGCAGCCTGATGACCGGCTTGACCACGTCGACGGATGATCTGTAGAGCAGCGGTTAGCCGTTAGCGATTAGCGGTTAGCAAAAGCGAAAAGCCGTTAAGCGACCTTTTGCGAGCAGCCGGCGTCGTGTGTCGGTGCGCAGAACCTCACCCCTGGCCCCTCCCCGTTTACGGAGAGGGGAAAAGGGGCAGGGGGTTAAGGGGTGAGGTTTCCCCCGACGCCAGCGAAACGCAATGACACCTGTAGGGGCGGAGCTTGCTCCGCCCGTGTTTCTTTATCTCAACGTGGGCGATGGCCCGTGTTTGTGCGCTTTACCCCCCATCCTGCCGAGCTTCGCCCGGTTCCTTCCCCCACAAGGAGGGAAGGAGAAAAAATGCGCCGTTGAAGTCCCTCTCTCCTTGTGGGGGAGGATTTAGGGTGGGGGGCATACGCCAGAAAGCAGTACGCATGACGTCTGACAACCACTCCCTCTCCCCGCAAATTCGCGGATTTCTGCTCGACATGGACGGCACAGTCTACCTCGGGACGCGCCTTCTCCCCGGCGCGCTCGAGTTTCTGGCGTACACGCGGGACGTCGGAATCCCCCGGCTGTTCCTGACCAACAATTCCTCAAAGGACCGCGACGCTTACGCCGCCAAGCTGAACAGCCTGGGCATCGAAGCGACGCCGGACGACATCTTCACATCCGGCGAGGCGACCGCCCGCTATTTGCGCGCACGCTGGCCCGAGGGCACGCCGATCGCGCTGTTCGGCACGCCGGAGCTTGAGCGCACGTTCCGGCAGTTCGGCTTCACGCTGACGATAGACGATCCGGCGCTGGTGGTGCTCGGCTATGACAAGACGATCACGTATGAGAAGCTGGTCGCGCTGTGCGATCTGGTTCGCGCCGGACTGCCGTACATCGCCACGCACCCGGACTACAACTGTCCGGTTGAAGGCGGATTCGAGCCGGACATCGGCGCGATGATGGCGCTGGTCGAGGCGTCCACCGGGCGTAAAGCGGACGTGATCATCGGCAAGCCGCACGCGCCGATCGTCGAGATGGCGGCGGACAAGCTCGGCCTGCCGGTCGAGGCGCTGTGCATGGTGGGGGACCGGCTCTATACGGACATCGCCATGGGGCAGACCGCGCCGCTGCATACCGCGCTGGTCCTCAGCGGGGAGACGCGCCGCGAAGACCTGGCGGCCAGCCCCTTCGTGCCGGATTATGTGTTCGAGAACCTGGGCGAACTGTTAGAAGCGATCAAGCGGACAGCAGTTAGCGATTAGCGGTTAGCAGTTAGCGAAAAGCAAAAGGCTGCGGGTCTCGTAGGGGCGGAGCTTGCTCCGCCCGTTTGATTCCCCTCAAAAGGCATGAGCGTATCGTGTCGGCGCGCAGAACCTCACCCTGGGAAAAGGGGCTGGGGGTTAAGGGGGGAGGTTTCCCCGACTCCCTATTCCCTACTCCCCACTCCCTCACCTTCCCTATGATTTCCCGTTCCGCCACCGGATTCATTGTTCACAGGCATTATCTGTACTAAACTGCTTCTAGCAGCCTTTCGCGAACTGCTCATCGCTAACCGCTAACTGCTATTATTGTTCGCTGCTTTGGAGCGTGCTATGCCCGACGAGAATGGCTATCTGCTGCCAGACGAGCGGCGCGCGCTGCTCCGACGCTTCGCGCCGGTGCTGGTGCTGTTCCCCGAAGCGAAGGAGCAGGCGCCGTACCCCGACGACGGCGACGCGATCTACACCGTGCGCGGCTCGTATCACCCGCGCTCGCTGGAGTTGTTTCTGTCCGAGGCGCGCGTCCGCTATCGGCCGAGCGTGTGGCTGCGCGACCTGCGCCTGCTGTGGCGGCCCCGCTCCGCCGCCGAAGAACGCGAGCGCGCCCGCCAGGGTGTCGACCGTGAGACGCTCCAGGAAGCCGTCGAGGCCCACCGCCGCGATCCGCGCTTCACCGGCCTGGGCGAAGCGGGCCTGCGCGCCGCCGTTTTGGCGCAGTTGACGCAGCGCGTGCTGGCAGACCGCATCCGTGCGTTCGACCTGCCGATCTCGCGCGGGCGCAACCATCACCACTGGGAAGCCTATTTCGATCTGCTGGAACGCGCCGATCCTGAAATCGCGCGCTCGACCGTCTACGGGCGCGTGGTGCAGGGGCTGGCGCGGCTCGGCACGGACGCGGCTCCCCCCGGCGCGGAAACGACGCAGGTCAGCAACTACGGCCCGTATGACGTCAGCCAGAGCCGCGTCGCGCTGCAATACTGGTTCCAGTACCACTACGACGACTGGGCGAACCGGCACGAAGGCGACTGGGAGTCGATCACGCTGTTGCTCGAACTGAATCGCGATGTCATCGGGGCGGGGCGGCCGCTTGACGAGGACGAGTTGCTGGCGGGTACGACGGTCCACGCGGCGGGGTACAGCGCGCACGAAGACGGGATGCGCCGCCTGTGGCCGGACGTGCAGAAAACCGCCGATGGGCGCCCGATTGTGTACGTGGCGCGCGGGTCGTCGGCGTCCTATTTCGCGTGGCAGCCGCAGGGATACACCACCTCGGCACGGGTCGGCGTGGTGGAGAAGATCCTCGCCGGGCTGGGCGCGCTGATGCGCGGCAAGCGAGTTTTCGGGCGGCGGTGGGATGGCGAGTACCGCGCCCGGTTCACGCGGCGCGATCCGGCCAATACCGACTGGGTCGCCGCCGATCCGTTTCCGGACGATCGCTCGCCCGACTCCCCGCGCGAGCCGCTCGAATGTCAGGTTCCGCCGGAGTGCCGGGGCGTCCGCCGCACGCCCGCGTTTGGTCCCGACGCTGGAACGGATTCGAGCAGCTATCACCTTGAAACGGACGATCTGTTCTGGCTGGAAGTCGTGCAGGAATATGGCGTGCATTGGGGCGAGCACTTCTTCCTGCCGGGCACCAGCGGTCCGGCGGGGGTCAGCATGGCGCGACGCGACCGGCTGCGCAAAGTGATCAACTGTCTCGCGCAACTTGAGGAACTGATCAGCACGGCGTTGGTCAAGGTCGAAGCGCTCAAGGCGAATCCGTTCCCGATGGCCGGGGCGTTGAGCGATGCGCTGCGCCCCCTGCGCCCCGACTCCCTGATGGCGCGCGGCATCTTCCTGCCGCCGGTGCGCCCGGCGGTCTATGCGATGTGGGCGCACGTGCTCCACAGCCATCCTGAAGCGTGGGATGACCGGATGGATTTTGCGACACGCTACCGGCTGAAGCTGACGCGCCCTCACGGGCCGTTGCTGCGCCGCGACGACCCGGTCTTCCACCTCAAGGGGTTGCTGGCGAGGGTGCGCCGCTTCCGCTACGAGGCGCAACACGAGGGGTCGAAGTGGGATAACCCGTTCGCGTGGGTGCGCTACATCTGCCTGGCGGACACGTTCTATTACGGTATTGCGCTGTTCGACGAGGATCGCGCCCCCGCCCGCCTGCATCTGGATTGCGGCTAAAGCAGCGGTTAGCCAAAGGCGGGGAGTAGGGAGTGGGGAATAGGGAGTAGGGGGGAGCAACCTCCACCCCTACATGTCGCGCTGCATTTCCCCTCTCCCCGCGACGCAGTCGCAGGAGGGAGAGGGGTGAGGGGTGAGGGGCAGCGTCGCGTTGCCCTGCCCACGCAATCCCAAAACTGTCACCCATGTCTCCGAACGCGCGTGCCTCTACTCCCCACTCCCCACTCCCCACTCCCTATTCCCCACTCCCCGCTTTTGCTCTTGCTAACCGCTAATCGCTAACCGCTACCCAAGCGCCACATCCAGCGTCATCATCACCGCGAAGCCGACCATCGCGCCCATCGTGGCGAGGTGCTCGTTGCCGTTCCCCTGCGAGTCCGGGATCACTTCCTCGACCACCACGAAAATCATCGCGCCCGCCGCGAACGCCAGCGCATAGGGCAGGATCGGCTGCGCGATCAGCACCGCCGCCGCGCCGATCACCCCTGCAATCGGCTCCACGATCGCCGAAAGCTGCCCGTACCACCAGCTTCGCAGGCGGGACATCCCGTCGCCCCGCAGCGGCATCGAAACGGCCATCCCCTCGGGGAAGTTCTGGATCCCCACGCCGATCGCCAGCGCCGTCGCGCCCGCAACCGTCGAGGACGACAGATTTTCCGCCGCCGCGCCGAACGCCACGCCAATCGCCAGCCCTTCGGGGATGTTGTGCAGCGTGATCGCCAGCACGAGCAGCACCGAACGCCGCCACGTGGTCGGGATGCCTTCCGCTTCGCTCATTGGCGCGGTGAGGTGCAGGTGCGGCAGGATGAGATCCAGCCCGCGCAGGAACACGCCGCCCGCCAGGAACCCGATCACTGCCGGGAGCCACGCGGGCAGGTCGGACACATCTTCCGCCATGTCGATCGCCGGGATGAGCAGCGACCACACGCTCGCCGCGGTCATCACGCCCGCCGCAAAGCCGAGCATCGTATCCAGCAGCTTCCGGTTGAACGTGCGCGTGACGAACACCGCCGCCGCGCCGAGGGCGGTGAGGCCCCACGTGAAACCGGTCGCCAGCAGCGCCTGCACAATCGGGTGCAAGTCCTCAATAGCAGACACCATTCGGTTCGCTCCTCAGAGGGTTGGAGTGCGCGTCACAAGCCGATTTTGATGTTAGCACAGATGGGGCAGGGAGTGAGAAATAGCCGCCGGTCGCACTGGCCCTGCCGCCGCGTTACAATCGCCCGGTGTGCTTCCCTTCGCACGAAATGCAGGCTGTCCCATGCTCCATATCGAAAACCTGACCTACCAGTACGGCACGCTGACCGTCCTCAAAGACCTGTCGCTGCGTCTTTCGGCGGGGCAGGTGGCGCTTTTGTTCGGAGAGAACGGCGCCGGGAAATCGACCCTGTTGCGCTGCGTGGCGGGGTGGACGCAGGTCCGCACCGGCACGATCGCGGTGCAGGGCGTCTCGCTCAGAGAGCAGGACCGCGCCTATCGCCAGCAGGTCGCGCTCGTGCCCGATACGCCCGACTTCTACGACGAGCTGACCGCGTGGGAACACCTGCAACTCAACGCGCAGCTTCACCGCATCCCGGCGTGGCAGGATCGCGCCGCGTACCTGCTCGATCACTTCCGGCTGACGGAACAGAAGGGTGCGCTGCCGTTCACCTTTTCGCGGGGGATGCGCTACAAGCTGGCGCTCTGCCTCGCGCTGCTGATCCGCCCGCCGCTGTTGCTGCTCGACGAGCCGTTCGCCGCGCTCGATGCGCTCGCCCGGCAAACGCTCTGGCAGGCCCTCGCGGAACATGCGGAGCAGGGCGGCACGGTGCTGTTCAGCAGCCACAGCGCCCCGCCCGGCGCGCAACCGGACGTGCTGCTTCACCTGCGCGATGGGCAGATCGAGCCGGTCGAGGCGTCCGGCGAGGTGGATCTCACCGCACTCCTCTCACAGGACTAGCGGGGGATGGCTCGTATGTGGCGCGATATCCTCACGCTGGCCGGACTTGAAACCATCCGGATGAAGCGGCAGGCCGCCTACTGGCTGCGCCTGCTCGGCGTGGAGCGGGCCGATTCGTGGCTCTACAAGGCGTACGCGGTCGGCTTCTGGGTGTTCTGGGCGTTCGCCATGTGGGCGTTCGTGCTCGAACAGGTGGAGCTGCTCAGCTACGAGATCCCCGCCCGCGACGCCGCCGCGCTGCTCGACGCCATGCCGCCTCTCGTGCTGGTCGCGCAGCTTGTTTACCTCGGCGCGCTGTTTTTCGACCCCCCGCTCAAGCTGACCGCGCCGGACCTTGCCTACGTCGCGGCGGCGCCCGTTTCGCGCGGGGCGATCGCGCTGTTCCGTTTCTTCACCGGGATGCTTATCCTCGCGTTTGGGCTGGCGCTGGCTGGGTCGCTGGTGGCGCTGCTGTTCGCGTGGAGCCTCGACGCGCCCGGCATCGCGCTGATCGGCGTGCGCGCCGCGCTGGTGACGTTCGGGCTGGCATGGCTGAGCGGCGCGTGGGGCTGGGCGCTGGCATTGGCGCGGCAGAACACCCGCTCCGCCGCGAGGCACGCGTTCTGGCTGCTGATTCCGGCTCTGATGCTGGCGGCGTGGCGCTTCCCCGATGCGATCCTGTGGCCGGGCCGCGCGTGGACCAACGCGATCGACGGCGCGGCGTGGGGGGATGGGGCGCTGCTGGTCGCGGCGCTGGTCGCCGGGCTGGCAGCGCTAATCGCGGCAGGGGGACGGGCGCACATGGCGCGCATTATGGACCACAGCCAGACGTACGCGCGGATCCGCAAGCTGGGCATCTGGGGGCAGCTTGGCGCGGCGGACGTTGTCGCCCGGCTGCGCGCGCAATCGCGCCTGGCGCGCAAAACGAACCTGCGCGGGCGCATTCCGCACACGTCCGGCGTGGCGCGCACGCTGCTGGGGCAGAGTGCGGTCGTCCTGGTGCGGCTGTCGCCGTGGATCGTCCTGCGGCTGTTCGCGGCGGGCGCAACCGTCACGTCGATCGTGGGCGCGCTGATCCGGTTCGGCGGCGCGTCGTCGGTGCAGACCTGGGCGCTGGTGTTTATCGCGCTAATCCAGTTCCGGCCCAGGGACGCCATGCGCGTGTATCAGACGCCCGTCGAGCGCCCGTTTCTGCGCCAGTTCTTGCCGGGAAACGCTCTGCTGGCGTTCGCGGGGCAAGCAACGTTGCCGTTGCTGGTGATGGGCGTGGGGGTTGCGCTCGGAGCAGTCGCGCAGCCCTGGGCGCACCCGGCGATCGCGCTGCCGCTGGCGCTCGGGGCGCTGCTGGGGCTGGCGCTGTGCCACGCATTGGAAAGCGTCCGCGTGCGGGGCGGCGTGTTGCCCCGGATCCCGTACGAGTACGGCGTCATCGCCTGCGGCGCGGCGGTCGTGGTGGGCGGGGTCGCGGTGGGCAGCGTGTGGGGCGCGCTGGTCGCCGTAGTGCTGATCGACGTCGCGCTGGCGGCGCTGCTCTCGCGCGGCGTACCCGCCTGACCAGGCGCGAGTTGCGCCCGCGCGGCGCGGGGCGATACTTGTGGGAAACGGTCGTTTGAGCACAGGCGGGGGACATGGCGGCGGACGACTTCTGGAGACACTTTCTCGAACGCTGGAGCCGGGCGATTCTGGCGTCGCCGGATGCCGCTCGCCTGGGCCTGCCACCCGAGGTCGTGGACTCCGGCTGGCTTGGGCTCGACCCGGCGACCGACGAGCAGATTGCCGCCGCCGAGGCGCGCCTCGGGGTCCGGCTGCCGCCTTCATACCGCGCGTTTCTCAGGGTGACGAATGGCTGGCGCTACGCGGGAGACGTCGGCGCGCGGCTGCGCCCGGTCGAGGAGATCGACTGGTTCCGCACGGAGAATCAGGACTGGATCGACGCATACACGTCTCCGATCGCGGACGATCCGGCGTCCGGCGCGGTGGACTATCGCCACCTGTCGAGCGCGATCCAGATCAGCGATGTGGGCGACGCAGCGGTGATGCTGCTCATTCCGGCGGTGACCGGGCCGGATGGCGAGTGCGAGGCGTGGTTCTTCGCCAACTGGGTCCCTGGCGCCGAGGTGTACCCTTCGTTCCGCGAGATGCTTGAGCAAAGCTACGACTCAGAACAAACCATCAACGCGCAGCGCGCGCGGCAGGTAGCGGCATCCGACCCGCCGGATACCGTCGCGGCCAAGCTGCCGGGCCTGCTCGCCGAGCTTGAAGGGCACGCAGCCCGGTTCCGCCAGACCGCCGAGGACGCAATGGGCTATTCGGAAGGGGTCGCGGCGGGGCTGGATGAAGCGGCGGATCGCGTGCGGGATTTGTCGCGCGGGCGCGTTAGCCCGGTCGATCTGCGCAGCCGCCTGCGCGACCTGGCGGCGGAGTTGGACGCCGAAGCCGCGCGCGTGGAGCGTGAGCAGAGGCAGCAGACTGACCTCTCGACCTTGTGGAGCGCGGCGCGCAGCTTCTCATCGAGTATCGCGCACATGGGTGACATTCACGACGCAATTGGCACGGCGGGACGCGCGCAGGGTTTGCACCAGGCTGCGGGCATCGTGCGCTGGTTCCTGGGAGACGATTGATCGCCCGGCTCCGAACGCTCCGCCATCGAGCGCCACTTAGGAATCAACGAGGGCCGGGGTGTTTGACCGGCCCTCGCTTGAACTACTCTGCCAGCGATTAGCGTTACTGCTCTTGCTTTTGCCTTTGCTAACCGCTAGTCGCTAACAGCTAACCGCTTTCCCTACAGCCCCACGCGCACCTGGCTGGCGTAGAACAGGAAGCGACCGAGCACTTCAGCCACCAGCACCAGTGCGAACGCCATGTAAACCGCCGTGATCATCACGGTCTGGCGGTTGAGCACGGCGCTCCGGTACAGGAACACGCCGAACAGCCCCGCGCCGATAAAGCCGAGCACCAGACGCAGCGCAAACACCGTGCCGTACTTGTCGATGATCACGCTCACGCTGTCCACGCCGGTCGGGCCAGCCGTTGCCAGCGTCGAGATGTACAGCGGGATGACAACCAGCTCGATGCCGAGCAGCGCGATCGAGGCGATGGCGAACCAGCGCAGCGTGTCGCGCAGCAGTTCCGCAAGCTGATCGCGCTCGTCGGACGAGACGCGGCCCTTGACGTAGGTGTAGGTCACCACGAACGCCACGCCCACCGCCAGCGTGCCCAGCAGGAACGTCGTCGTGTAGAACGAGACAGGCGTCGCGAACGAGTCCCACGCGGGGGTGGACTGAAGCCGGTAAACCTGCGACATCGAGAAGATCAACACCAGGCCGATCAGCGCGGCGACCACCGCGATCGCCTGGCGCACGCGGAACTGGCCGATTTGCAGCAGTTGCATCAGCGCGAACACGCCGCCAACGCCCACGAACAGCACGGTGAGCAGGATCTCGCGGCTCAGCCACGAGCTGTCGATGTTGTTGATCGCGCGGTAGGCGTTGGTCGGGTTCCCCAGGTGGAAGAACGACGCCAGCACCGCCAGCACCAGCACCGGACCGATTCCCAGCAGCGCGCGGTTGCTCAGCGCGTTGGCCTGCTTCTCACCGGCTTTGCGCAGCGCGGCGGTGTGCACGATGCCCAGCACCACGAACGCGCCGACCGACATTTGCGTGAGGATCGTATAGGCAATGAGCGCCCATTCTTTCGTGTTCACGGTTATAGCTCCTCAGGGTTCATCACTTCCCCGACGGTGGCCGTGAACGGCACCGCGTGGGGGTGGGGCGAGAAGACCACGTTCGGCCGGGTGATGGCCGGATCGGGCAGCGGAGCCGGGGCGTCAAACTCCCCGTACTTCTCGCGCAGTTCCGCAATCGGGCCGAAGTCCAGCGCGCGATAGGTGCACCCGGCGACGCAGGCGGGCTTTTCCCCGGCGTCGACCAGGTCCGCGCAGCCGGTGCACTTCGTCATCACACCGCGCTCCTCGTCGAACTGCGGCGCGCCATACGGGCAGGCCCACTCGCAGTAACGGCAGCCGATGCACTTGTCCTGGTCGATCAGCACGAGACCGTCGTCGCGCTTGTCGATGGCCGCGGCCGGGCAGACTTCCATGCAGAGCGTCTTGTCGCAATGCATGCACGCCACAGACACGAAGTACGTGAAGACGTTGTTCGGCACGTAGAAGTTGCCGTCCTGGATCCACTCGCCGCCGGTGTATTCCGCCACACGACGCCACACGACGCCAATCGGCAGGTCGTTCTTATCCTTGCACGCGATCTGGCAGGCTTTGCAGCCGGTGCACTTCGCGAGATTGACGTAGAAACCCAGTTGTTCGCTCATCATCTAGCTCCTGCTTACAGCTTCTCGACCTGGACCAGGTTCGTGTGCTGTGGATTGCCCTTCGCGAGCGGGGTGGGGTGATACTTGGTCAGCGTGTTGATGCAGCCGCCCTTGTCCACACCGTTCTCGTCTGGCTTATACCAGTGCCCCTGCGGGACGTCGATGACGCCGGGGCGGATGCGCGGGGTGACATTCGCCTTGATCTCGATGACGCCGCGGTCGTTGAAGACTTTGACCATGTCGCCGTTCTTGATCCCGCGCGCTGCCGCGTCGATGGGGTTGATCATCATCTCGTGGTGATGCGCTTCTTCGAGCACATCGATGCCGCTGAAGGTCGAGTGCGAGCGCTGGACTGCGTGGCTGCCGATCATCAGCAGCGGGAACTTCTCGCGC
Organism: uncultured Anaerolineae bacterium; assembly: GCA_966250245.1. GTDB lineage: Bacteria > Chloroflexota > Anaerolineae > Aggregatilineales > Aggregatilineaceae > DYGX01. The sequence goes on along the minus strand of CBINGT010000013.1, from coordinate 1,647 downwards.
AGCGGGTCGCTGACGCCTTCCCACTCGGGGATGTACTTCGGGATGGCCGGGATTTCATCCGGCTCGTTCCAGGCGGCCAGTTCCGGCGAGTAGATCTGGATCTTGCCGCTCTCGGTGTTTAGCGGATTGGCCTCAGGATCCTCGACAAACGCCTTACCGGCGACGACCTGGCCCTTGCTGAAGGTCTTGTAGATACCCTTTTCCTTGAACTCCTCGAAGCTCGGGAAGTCCGGATCGTTTTCCTGCGCCCCTGCGACCATTTCGCGCAGCCAGTCTTCGCGCGTGGTGTGGCCGTCCTGGTACTCTTCCAGGATGCCGAGCCGCTCGGCAAGCTGCTCGGCGATCCACAGGTCTGGCTTGGCCTCGTACATCGGCTCGACGACGGCGTGGCTGTACATCGCCCAGGCGCTGCGGCCCGAGCCGCCACCGGTGATCAGGTTGTCCGCTTCGAAGCCGGTCGCGGACGGCAGCAGGATGTCCGACACCATGCAGCTCGGCGTCATCATCACTTCTGCGGTCACGATCAGTTCCAGCTTGGTGTCGTCTTCCAGCAGCTTGATTGTCTCGTTAATGTCGGCGTGCTGGTTGGTGATGCAGTTGCCGCCGTGGTTCCACATGAACTTCATGTTGGCGTTGAGCTTGTCCGCGCCCTGGATCTTGTCTTCGGAGCCGCTGGTCATCTCGGTGCCGCGCGTGATGTACTCCGGCCACTTGAAGACAGGGATGACCGCCTTGACGGGGTTAGTACCCTGCGGGAACGAGCCGAGGCGGATGGACGTGCCGTTGCCGAAGTTGGCGCCGGTGCCGCCGCCCTGAATGCCGAAGTTGCCGGTCATGGCCGCCAGGATCGGCAGCGCGCGGACTGGCTGCTCGCCGTAGGCGCGGCGCTGCCAGCCGAGATTTTGCGTCAGGTGGCACGGCTTGGTCTGCGCGATGTCACGCGCCAGCTCGACGATCCGCTTCGCCGGGATGCCGGTGATTTCCGCGGCCCATTCCGGTGTCTTCTCGACACCATCCTGCTGGCCCATCAGGTACGCCATCCACGAGCTACCCTTCGGTGCGCCTTCGGGAAGCGTGTCTTCGTCGAACCCGACCGTGTACTTCGCCATGAACTCCTTGTCGTACATGTCTTCTTTGATCATGACGTACGCAAGAGCGGCGATCAGTGCGACGTCGGTGCCGGGGTAGATCGGGATCCACTCTGCATCGAGCGCCGCCGCCGAGTCGGTGTAGATCGGGTTGACGCTGATGAACCGGCAGCCAGCTTCTTTCGCCAGCAGCATGTGATAGCCCTTGTTGTCGCCACCGGCGGTCGTGACCAGCGGGTTCGAGGCGAACAGCACGCAGAGCTTCGAGTTCACCAGGTCGTCGACGGAATTGCTGCCCAGGTTGGTGATGTACGGCAGCGCCGCCGAATAGCAGGCCGAGCTGTACGTGCCGTAGTAGTCGACATAGCCGCCGAACAGGCGCATCAAGCGACGGATGGCCGCGCGGCCATCAGGCCCGGCCCACTGCGTACCGCTGGCGTAGTGGAAGAAGAAGGACTCCGGACCATAGGTGTCCATCAGCCGCTTCATTTCGCTGGCGATATAGTCCAACGCCTCGTCCCACGAGATGCGCTCGAACTGGCCCTCGCCGCGCTTGCCC
>CBINGT010000012.1:0-19327 GCA_966250245.1 uncultured Anaerolineae bacterium | reverse complement strand
ATCCGCCTCGCCACGTCCGCCGAATCCTCGCTCTGGAGAACGGCGCAAGCCTGGGGCGCGCAGGACAATGGGCATTACGAATGGCAACTCCGGATCGTGGACGTGCCGCGCCTGCTGAGACACCTCGCGCCGGTTCTGGAGCAGCGCCTCGCCGATAGCCCATTCGCCGGGCTGACCGAGAACGTCCTGCTCAACCTGTACCGCGAGGCGTACGAGCTACGGTTTTCCAATGGAGTGCTGCGCGAGGTCGAGTGCGTCGGGTTCTGCGAAGAGGGCGCGATCAAGCTGCCGCCGAACGTGCTCCCGAAGCTGATCTTCGGCTGGCGGGATCGCCACACCCTGCGCGCGGCATATCCGGATGTTGGGATTTGGGGTCAGGCGGGCTATCTGGTGGACGTGCTGTTCCCGCCGATGCGCAGCTTCCTTTACACCGCGTACTAGAACCCGGCCAGCTTATCGCGCGCCCGCCACAGGGCGCGCGCTTCTTCAAGCGAGCGCAGCTTGTTGTAGCGCAGCACGGATTCCAGCCGCTGCGTGCTGAGCACCAACCGCTTCGGCAGGTGATCCGGCGCCCGCGCGGGGACGACGTGCGCCGCCGGGTTATAGCCGAGCGCCTCAAGCAGCGTGCACCCCAGATCGTACCGGCTGACCGGCCGGGGTCCGACCGCATGCAGGATGCCCGACAGGTCCTCTTCCGCCAGCTCTAGCAGAATCCGCGCCAGGTTCCACACCCACACCGGGCAGCGAATTTGATCGGTGTATAGCGGAATCTTCTCACCGCGCTCGATCGCGCGCAGCATCCACGCGACCTGTGCGTTCGACGGGTCGAAGTCATAGATCAGGCTGGTGCGGACGATCAACGCCGCCGGATACAGCCCCGCGATCGTCTGCTCGGCGTCGCGCTTCGCCCGCCCGTAGACGCTGCCTGCGGATGGGCGCGGCAGCGTGCTTTCGTCGTAGAGCGGCAGCATCCCGTCGAAGACCAGGTCTGTCGAGAGCGCGATCAGCCGTGCGCCGACCTCGCGCGCCGTCTCCGCAATCGACCGCGCTGCCAGCCGGATCGCCTCGTCGTAGCCGGGGCCACTGCGCTCGGTCACCGCGGCGTGAATGATCACATCCGGCATCAGGGGGACGAGGGTTGCGCGCACGCGGTCGGGGTGGCGCAGATCAAGCTGAACCGGCATTCCGGCCCACACGCCGAGCGGATTGCTCAGATACCCCGCGTAGACATCCCACCCCGCCGCGGCGGCTTGCTGGCTGAGCGGTCCGCCGAGCGTGCCGCTGGCGCCCGTGATGAACAATCGCCGTCCGGCACGCATATCATTCCGCGGCGTCGAACACGATCTCGCCCGCTTCGATGGCGTCGAGCGCGTGCTGCGCCGCGAGCTGCGCCGCCGCCTGCTTGCTGTGCCCCACTCCACGCCCGCATTCCGTCTGCCCGATCATCACCGCGACCGTGAACCGCTTGGCGTGATCCGGCCCCTCGCTGGCAACCGTCCGGTAAACTGGCGTCAATCCTAGCTCGGCTTGGCTCCACTCTTGCAACAGGCTCTTGGCGTCTTTGTCGGCGGCGCGGCTGAGGATGTCTTCCAGCGCCGGGGCGAGCAGCGGCTCGACAAACGCCTGCGCCGCGTCCATCCCCTGATCGAGGTAGAGCGCGCCGATCAACGCTTCAAACGAGCCGCACAGGATGCTGATCCGCCGCCGCCCGCCAGACTCGTCCTCGCCGCGCCCCAACAGCAACGCGTCGCCCAGGCCAAGCGACTCGGCGAACCGCGCCAGCGTCTCGGTGCGGACCAACCCCGCCCGCAGACGCGTCAGGCGGCCTTCGTCCATCTCCGGAAAGCGATGAAACAGCCATGCTCCGGCGATGAAGTCCAGCACGGCGTCGCCCAGAAATTCGAGGCGCTCGTTATCTTCCAGCATGTGTTCGGGGTGCTCGTTCAAATACGAGCGGTGTGTGAGGGCGCGTTGAAGCAGCGAGAGGTCGTTGAACTGTGTGTTGAGCCGCGCCTGAACTTTATTCAAATCGGGCATTTGGTTACGTATCACCTTCTCAATCTGGCAGCGCGCCAGACGTAAGACGAGCGGTTCTGTGACCTATCAAAACGATCTGGGTATGCGGCGCTCACCGCGAAACCTCACCCCTTAACCCCCCGGCCCCTTTTCCCCTCTCCATGCATGGAGAGGGCCAGGGGTGAGGTTCTGCGCGCCCGCACATCGCCAGAGAAAGCGGGACCGGCACCTCTACCGGGCTAACAGCTAATCGCTAACTGCTAACCGCTACTTTACGGCGGTTATAGCAATTTTGTCCGCCAGCCGCGAAAAAGCGCCCGCCGGAGCGAGCGCTTTGCGCTCAAAACCTGCTGCACGACGCGGACGTTATTCCAGCGCATCCAGCGCGCCGCGTGCGTCGAGCAACGCCAGCACCTGCGGATCGGCGCCGCACACCTGCCACTCGCCCCCGATCCGCGCCACGCGGACCGTCCACGGCGCGTTATCCGTCCGCCGTTCCTGCACTTCGTAGCGCACGTCGTCCGAGCGCAGATGCATCTCCATCTTGCCGAACACGGCCACGTCGACCGCTGCCGCGTCAACTTCGTCCGGGGCGTCAAAACGCAGGTCGAAGCTGTAATCGACCTCGCGGTCCTCGCCCATGTTCAGGTTGACGTTCTGCCGGAAGTCTGGGCAGAGCAGCGCCCGCACGCCGTTCTGATCCTCGTCGTCAAGCCGGTTGAAAAACTCCTCGACCACACCGGCGGGCGTGCCCAGGTCCGGGCTGCTGCACGCAGCCAGCGCCAGCACCGCAATTCCCATCGCCAGGGCCGTGAGAAGTCGCTTCCCGGTCATACCCGCCCCTTTCGCCGCCGATGTTTGCCCAACCAAGAATCTGATCACACAAAACTGACGCGGACCACGAGCCGCCCCAACCGTAGCTCGTCGCCATCGCGCAGGATGCGCCGCTCGGATGGAAGGAGTCGCTGGCCGTTCAAATACGTCGAGTTCGCGCTGCCCAGATCGACGATCCCTATCGTATCATGCTGGCGAATCAGCGCCAAGTGACGCCGCGAGACACCCTTTTCGACCCCGCCGAACGGATTCAGATCAATGTCTGGCTGCTCGACACCGAGTTCGTCGTGCCGCCGCCCAATCACGACCTCGCCCTTCACCGGGAACCGGAGCTCCTCGCCCGTATCGCGGAAGGTCATGCACACCTCGTTGCGATAGTCGAAATACGCGGTGCCCCACCGCCGGTGAGGAGGTAAGTTTTCATATGCGGCTTCGAGGCGCAAGGTAGTGTTAACCAGCCCCTGTAAGCCGAGTGGCAAGATATGACCGCACGCGTAGCAATACGACTCACTCTCGTCATTCGACTTGCCACAGTTTGGACAGGTCTGCATCGGACACACTCCTTTTCCCCCCGAGCCGCGCAGACGTTCCCGCCATTATACACAGAAGTGTCTTGCAGGGGGAACTTACTTGAAAGTGTCCTCTCTCTCATCCTCTTCAGCGGGCGCTGCACTGGCGTGCGCCGCCTGCACCGCTGCCGCGATCAGCGCCGCGCGCTCGACGAGCGCGCCGGGCGGCCACGACAGCCACGCGAGGAACTCGATGTTCCCCGCCGGGCCCCGCAGCGGTGAGGCGATCAGCCCGCGCAGGCTGTATCCGTCCGTCTCGGCTGCGGCCAGCACGTCGTCGAGCACCTGCGCGTGAATCGCCGGGTCGCGCACCACCCCGCCCTTGCCAACCTGCCCCTTTCCCGCCTCAAACTGCGGTTTGATCAGCACCACCAGGTCGGCGGCGTCCTCGATCCAGCCTTTGAACACGGGCAACAGCAGGCGCAGCGAGATAAACGAAGCATCGACCACGATCAAGCTGACCGGCTCCGGCAGGCGCTCCAGATAGCGGGCATTGGTGCGTTCCATCGGAACGACGCGCGGATCGGCGCGCAGCCGGTAGTCAAGCTGGCCGTAGCCGACGTCGATCGCGTAGACGCGCGCCGCGCCTGCTCGTAGCAGGCAGTCCGTAAACCCGCCCGTGCTCGCCCCGACGTCCGCGCACACGCGCCCGGCGACGTCCAGCGGGAACGCGTCCAGCGCCGCGGCGAGCTTCTCCCCGCCCCGGCTGACGAACCGCGCCGCCTGTTTGACCTCAAGCGCCGCGTCATCGGGCACGCGCATCCCCGGCTTGTCGCGCACCTCGCCCGCAATGCGCACCTCGCCCGCCATGATCATGCGCCGGGCAGCCTCGCGGCTGGGCGCCAATCCGCGCTCCGCCAGCAGCACGTCCAGCCGGACTTTTCGCGCCATACTCGCTCCTTTCACCACCGCACGCGCACCAGTGTACCGCAGCTTCCCGGTGCGTGGATCGCGCGCCGATCCGCCCGATCGGTTCGCGCCGCGTTGAAGTCCTCGCTATAATGCGGGGCGTTGCCTGCCCTGTGCGAGTGGTCTCGTCTGAGTGAGCCATCTATGCAAGCTGTCAAAGCCCCTTTCAAAACGCTGTGGGGCACCATCCCGGCGCCCGTGCGCGGCCTGATCCGCACCATGCGGCCCAAGCAATGGGCGAAAAACGGATTTGTCTACGCCGGAATCCTGTTCGACCAGCAGATCCTCGACGCCGAGCCACTCGCCCGTGTGACGCTGGCGTTTGCGCTGCTGTGCCTGTCCGCCAGCGCGATCTACGTCATCAACGATCTGGTTGACATCGAGCGGGACCGGCTGCACCCGCGCAAGCGCGAGCGGCCGCTGGCCTCGGGCCAGCTTCCGGTGTCGTGGGCGATCGCGGCGGCGATCGTCCTGCCACTGTTGGCGCTGGGGGTCAGCCTGGCGTTCAGCCCGCCGCTGGCGCTGGTGCTGCTGTCGTACCTCGTCCTGCACATCGCGTATTCGTTCTGGCTGAAAAACATCGTGCTGATCGACGTCTTCGCCATCGCCGCCGGGTTTATCCTGCGCGTGGTCGCCGGGATCGTCGTGATCGACGTGACGCACTTTTCCCCCTGGCTGTACCTCTGCGCGGGGCTGCTGGCGCTGTTTCTGGCGGTCGGCAAGCGGCGGCAGGAGCTAATCATGCTCGGCGCGGGAGACGCCACCGGCTATCGCGCGACGTACAAAGACTATAACATGGCGTTGCTGGACGATATGCTGCGCATGGTGACCACCGGCAGCGTGATCACCTACATGCTCTACACCATCGAGGCACAGACCATCCGCAGCAACGAGTACAAGATGCTGCTGACGATCCCGTTCGTCGTGTACGGCATTTTCCGCTATCTGTATCTGATCCACGTCCGAAACGAGGGCAGCGCGCCCGACGAATTGCTGTTCAAAGACTGGCCGCTGCTGCTCAGCGTGATTCTGTGGGTCGCGTCAGTCGGCATTATTCTTTACATCGCTTGAGAGAACGTTCCAATGCATCCCGCCCGCGCGTATGCACCCGGCAAGATCATCCTGTTCGGCGAGCATGCCGTCGTGCACGGCCAACCCGCGATCGCCGTGCCGCTGACCGCGGTTCAGGCGCACGCCGAGGCCATCCCGGACACGTTCGGCGCTGGTCTGACGGTCCAAGCTCCGGACATTGGCCGCACGCTGCACGCCGCCGAGAGCTTCGACGAGGTCGCGGACGAGGCCGACCCGGTCTACAACGCGCTCATGTTCCCGCTGGAGCTGGCGCTCGACGCGCTGAACGCGCCGGTTCCCGACCTGGCGATCACCATCCGATCCAGCATCCCGATCGCCAGCGGATTGGGCAGCGGCGCCGCCCTGGCGACCGCGCTGATCCGCGCGCTGACCATGGCGCTGGGCCGCTCGCTGCGCCGCGAAAAGCTTAACGAGCTGGTCTACGAGGTCGAGAAACGGCATCACGGCAACCCGAGCGGGATCGACAACACCGTGATCGTCTACGAGCGCCCGATCTACTTCGTGCGCAAAACGCCGCCCGTCCCCTTCGCGATCGGCGCGCCGTTCACGCTGGTCGTCGCGGACACGGGCGTCAACAGCCCGACGAAGCTGACAGTGGAAGATGTCAGGCGGCTGTTCGAGGCGGAGCCGGAGCGCGTCGGCTCGATCTTCGAGCGCATCGGCGCGATTGCGTGCGAGGGACGCGCCGCGATCGAGGCCGGGCAGATCGCCGCGCTCGGACCGCTGATGAACGAGAACCACGCCCTGCTCCGCCAGCTTACCGTCTCGTCGCCCGAGCTGGACGACCTGTGCGCAGCCGCGCTCAAAGCCGGGGCGAGCGGCGCAAAACTCTCTGGCGGCGGGCGCGGCGGCAACATGATTGCGCTGGCCGATCCGGCGATTACTCCTGCTGTGGCAAGCGCGCTGTACGAGGCAGGCGCGACATCCGTCTTTGTGACGACCGTCGGCTAAGCCGGCCCATTCTGGCAAACGTTAGAGTTGCCTAAGACCTGCTCTCCTAGCCGCCTCAAGCCTTGCCCATCGCCTGGCGCACAGCTATAATTCCGTGTAGCGGATCAGGAACGAATCGTGAGGCTGAGCCGAGAACCGTCAAACCTGAGGGGCGTCAGTTCGCGACGCTCTTTTTTGCTTACGGCCCCGGCACGAAAGGGACAAAAGGACCACCTATGACCGATTTCCTAATGGGACTCGCTTCCTTCGCGCTGGTGCTGATTCCACTGGTCGTGATCCACGAGTTCGGCCACTTTCTGGCGGCCAAACTGGTCGGCATCACGGTGCTGGAATTCGGGATCGGCTTTCCGCCACGCGCCGCTGTGTTGTTCGAGAAGGGCGGCACGCTCTACACGCTGAACTGGCTGCCGATTGGTGGCTTCGTCCGGCCTTACGGCGAAGACATGGTCAAGCCGAAGACCGAAGAAGAAATGTCCACCGACCGGCGCGAGATTGCCGAACGCAACATCAAGAACCCGAAAAGCGTCTTCCAGGCGACACCGTGGGAGCGAATCCTCTTTATGGCGGCCGGGCCGGGGATCAACCTGCTCACCGCGCTGGTGATCTTCATCATCATCGGCCTGGTGGGGATGCCGTTCGCCCGCGCTGACGTGACGATTTACGACATCATGCCGGGGTCGCCAGCAGAGCGCGCCGGGCTACAGCCGGGTGACGTGCTGGTCGAGTTGAATGGCGAGCCAGTTGAGTCGGCGGATGATTTCAATGCGGCGATCTCGTCGCTGAGCGACGAAACGGTCACGCTGAAGGTGGAGCGCGACGGCAAGCTGCTTGAGCCGATCACACTCACCGCCGAAGTCGTGGCCGACGCGGACGTGACGCGCGCTTACGTGAACTCGGTCGAAGAAGATATGCCGGCGTATGGAGCCGGAATCCTGCCGGAAGACGTGATCATCCGGGTAGACGACACCGAGATCACCAGCATCAAGCAGCTTCAAGACTACACCGCCGCGCACGAAGGCCAGGAGATTATCGTGACCGTGCTGCGTGGCGACGAGGAGCTTCAAATTCCGGTGACGCCGGTGCAGGATAGCGCGGGGACCGTGCGGATGGGCATCACCATCTCGCCGCTGCAGCCCGCGATCATCGGCCTGACCGCCGTTAACCGCGACGTGACGACGTACACCCGCAAGCTGCCGTTTGGCGAAGCGGTCGAGCTTGGCGTCAACCAGTTCATCGAAGTGCCACGCCTGATGGTCCAGTTGATTGGCGACGTGATCCAGGGTGAGATCGGCGCCGAAGCCGCGCGCCCGGTCAGCCCGGTCGGGATCGGCCAGCTTGGCGGGCCGGTGCTCGAGCAGAGCATCGAAGACCAGCAGGCGTATCCAATCCTGAGCTTTGCGGCGATGATTAGCATCGCGCTGGCGTTCACCAACCTGCTGCCGATCCCTGGGCTGGACGGCGGCCGCATCCTGTTCGTAATTATCGAGCTGATCCGTGGCAAGCCGATGGAGCCGGAGCGCGAAGGGCTCATCCACTTCATCAGCATGCTCTTGCTGTTGGGGTTGATTGCGTTCACCGTGATCAACGATATTATCAACCCGATCGACGTCAGCGGCCTGCGCTAGCCAGAGCGCCGCGCCGACGTGAGACACCTATAGGGGCAAACGGGGGTCATGAACCGCAGGACCAAAACCATCAATTTCACCGACACGCTGGAGCAGCTTCGCGCCGACCACCCAATTAGCGCCGACGCGATCTACAGCCTTTCGGACCTGGTAGGTGAGAACTGGGAAGACTTCCAGGTCGTCTGGCCGAACCTGCCGGTCGAGCGGCGCCGCCACGTGATCGATCGCCTGGTGGACATCGCCGAGACGAACTTCGAGCTGGACTTTGGCCCGATTGTGCACCTGGCGCTGGCCGACACTGATCTTGAGGTGCGGCTACGGGCGATCGAGGGCGTGCTCGAAGAGAGCGACCTGCCGACCATCCGCCGCCTGCTGACGCTGGCGCAGGAAGACGTATTCTCGGAAGTGCGCGCCGCAGCGGTCAAGGCGTTGGGCGTGTTCGTGCTGCAGGGCGAGCTTGGCAAGCTGCCAGAGCGCTTCAGCCAGGAGCTTCAGGATACACTCCTGGCGCTCTACAACAACCTTGACGAAGACCTCGACGTGCGCCGCCGCGCGCTGGAAGCGATCGCCAACTGCGGCCACGCCAGCGTGCCGGAGCTCATTCGCGAGGCGTACTACGCCGACGAACTGCCGATGCGCGTGAGCGCCGTGTTCGCTATGGGCCGCTCGTGCGACGAGCGCTGGCAGGCGGTGGTGCTCGAAGAGCTGCGCAGCGAATACGCCGAGATGCGCTACGAAGCCGCTCGCGCAGCCGGAGAGCTGGAACTGAGCAAGGCGCTGCCAGCCTTGATCGAGCTGGCCTACGAAGACGACCGCGAGATCCAGGAAGTCGCCATCTGGGCGCTGGGCGAGATCGGCGGGCAGCTTGCGCGCCGCGCGCTCGACCAGCTTGCCGAACACGCCGAGGCGGCGAACGACGATGCGCTGCTCGAAGCGATCCAGGAAGCGCAGTCGGCCGCGTCGCTCGCTGGTGAAGGGATGCTGCCGTTGTTCGACTTCGGCGGCTATGAAGACCAGGACCTCGACGAGCTTGATCAGATCGATCTCGCAGACCTTGACGCCCTCGATGAAGAGGAAGACGAAGACGAGGACGACTACGACGGCTTCGAGATCGACGAATTCGAGTTCGACGAGGACTACGACGAGTTCAACTAAGCCATCTGCCGGCAGTTCCCCCCGGAACACAACTGAATAGAGCGGAGACTAAGTCCATCATGTCTGATCGCAACCCGACGGATCCGCGCCAGGACGGCACGGACCACGACGAGCGCGAAGCCCTGAACCGTCGCCTGCAAGAAATGTCCCTGGAGCAGTTTCAGCGGCAGATGACTCAGGCGACTCGCCTGCTGACCGAGGGCAAGGGGAAGGAAGCGATCCCGCTGTTGGAGCGGTGCTTCAGCTTCCGGCCCGACGATGTCGACGTGCTGACCAACTTGGGCGGCGCATACGTGCTCGCGGGGCGGCACAAGCAGGCGGTCCCCATCCTCGAGCGCGCGACCGAACTGGAGCCCAATAACCCGGCGGTGTGGTCGAACCTCGCCGCCGCGTACCTGGGCAAGCTGGTCACCGCGACGGGCGAGCGCCAGCAGCGCGCGCTGGCCGCCTACCGCCGCGTGATCGAGCTCGATCCGGCCTATCCGAACGTGCATTACCACATGGGCCTGATCCACATCGACCGGCGAGAGTGGGACGACGCACACGCCGCGCTCACCCGCGCTCTGCAAACCAACCCGCACGATCAAGACGCGCGAACCTTGCGCGACCGTGTCGAGATGATCCGGAACCAGCCGCCCACGCCGCTCAACAACTGAGCCGGGGGCGGGCAAGCCATCCGATAAACACAGCGACAAAAGCAGCCAAGAGCAGCAGATCAGCGAGGCTCCTGGCTGCTTTTTGCTGTCTTACCGCTGCGTTAGGGCTGCTCCGAAACATTGTGAGCCACCCGACCGGCTGCTATAATGGCCGCGTGGCACCACTGGGGAGTTTCGCGAATGTCTGACCCGACTAACGAAGAACCTCGCCGCCTGCGCGCCATCGTCTATGGACGCGTGCAGGGCGTTAATTTCCGCTCCGCGACGCAGCAAACCGCCGCCCAGCTTGGCCTGACAGGCTTTGTCCTCAACCGCCCGGATGGCACGGTCGAGGCGGTCGCCGAAGGGGCGCCGCATGCGCTCCAGGCATTCGAGCGTTTCCTGCATCGCGGGCCGCGCGCCGCCGAAGTTGAGCGGGTGGAGCTTCACTACAGCGCGGCGACCGGTGAATTTCGCAGCTTCAACATCCGCTGGTAATGTGACGTGATGCGTGCACACCCCCAACGTGTTGCCTGGGCAACGATCCTGGGCGCCCAGCTCTTGTTCTGCCTGCTATGCGTCAGTTCCATCATTGTCGCGCGCTGGTTCATCTTCGATTCGCCGACCGAGCTCAGCGTCAGCCTGCACGTCGGCCGTGGGACGGTCGGCCTTGCCCCGCCGGACGATCCGAACACCGAGCAGGCGATCCGCCAGCCCGCGTCCGTGCCGCGCGGCAGCCGCATGACCACCGACAATGAGGCGCAGGGCTACCTGTCGTTCGCGGACCCGTATTCCGGCGAGGTGATTGCCACGGCCTATCTGCGCAGCAGCACGCAGATCAGCCTGCTGACCGCCACTCGCCCGCGCTTCAGCGTCAGCGAGAATCCCTATACGATCCGGCTCGGCGGGCTCAACGGCTGGGTCGAAGTGTGGGTGAACTCCGACATCGAGCGCGCGATCCAGATCGAGGTCGATAGCCCGTTCGGCGTGGCACGGATCAGCGAAGGCGGCAGCTACCTGATCGAGAACACGCAAAGCACGCTGACCGTCTCCGCCCGCACCGGCAGCGCGACGCTCATCACCCCAAACGGGCTGACGCAGCACGTCTCCGCCGGGAACAAAGCGTCTTTCCGCGCCGGGGGAACGGAGATCGCCGTCAACGCGGGCCCGCTCGACCTGCTTCCGAACAGCATGTTCGGCGAGTCGGACGACTGGCCGCGCCAGTGGGTGTGCGCCTTCTTCCCATCCCCCGACGATCCCAACGGCCCGCCCGGCCAGTTCCCGATCGAGACGGTCGAGGGGCGGCGCGTGTATCACCTCTACCGGCTGCACCCCAACGCGGGCCCCGGCGAAACTGGCTGCCAGCAGACCTTCGGCAACGGCGGTCTGCAGATTCTGTCGTACGACAGCGTGCGGCTGCGCGTCATGCTGCGCGTGGATTACCAGGAGATCAGCGCGTGCGGGGAGCAAGGCAGCGAGTGTGCAGTCATGCTGCGCATGGCCTATGAAGACCCCGACGGCAACGACTTCCTGTGGGTGCACGGCTTCTACGCCGAGGCGACGCCCAACGTCGGCCGCACGACCTGCGACACCTGCCTGGAGCCGCACGAGCAGATCAACAAGCAGGCGTGGTATGTCTACGAGTCGCCCAACCTGCTGACCGACCTGCCGCAGGATCGCCGCCCGGCGGTGATCGAGGAGCTACGCTTCACCGCGTCCGGGCACCGCGTCGACGTGATGATCGGCGAGGTTTCGTTGATCGCCGAGACGGAAGGCGCCCCGCCCGTCCAGCAAACCGCCGCCAGCGGGGGGTGATTGCCCGTCGATCGACGGCGTGCTATACTGGCCGCCGGTGAAGCGCCGAGCCGCGCCCGCCTATTCCGTCCACGGAGAAGACGCATGCTCGATCAAGATACGCTGAACACCCTACTGCTATACGCCGTGACAGCCTGCGGCGGCGTGACTGCCGCGCTGTGGCTGGGCATGGTGATCTGGACGTGGCGGGACATGCGCCAACGCTCGCGCGATCCGCTCGCTCAGATCGCGGCGGCGCTGGTCGTGGCGGTGCTCAACGTGTTCGGCCTGTTGATCTATGTGATGCTACGCCCATCCGAGACGCTGACCGAAGCCTACGAGCGCTCGCTCGAAGAAGAGGCGCTGCTCCAGAACATCGAGGAAAAGCCCCACTGCCCCGGCTGCGGCCGACCGTCCCGCGACAACTGGCAGGTCTGTCCGTACTGCCACACCAAGCTCAAGAAGCCGTGCATCCAGTGCGGGACCATGCTGGAGCTTGCCTGGAACATCTGCCCAGTGTGCGCCACGCAGCAGGTCGCCTACGAGGCCGCGCCCGAACCCGAACCGGCTTCACCCGTAGCGCCGGACTACGACAGCGCCCCGCCCGCCGACGCGGCGGTGGAATACATCGAACAAGATCAGTATTGAGCCGTGCCATGGGTTTGTCTGGCGCGAAGCTAAAGCCGCTTTCCCCAATCGTCCGCCTGCTCGTCTGCCTCGTGACGCTCATCACACCGCTGGCGCTGCGCGACGCCCTCGCGCAGTCAGGCGATCCGCCGGTGATGCCGGTGGTGCTGGCCGACCTGAGCGAGCGTGTCGGTCAGCCTGTCACCATCGCGGATTTTGACGACTGGCGGTGGAGCCAGCGCAACTACGAAGACGAGAGCCTCGGATGCCCGCAGCCCGGCGAAACGTACGAGCCAGACCCGACGATGGGCTATCGCATCCTCATCTGGTATCGCGGCTCGACGTACGATTACCGCGTCTCTCGCAACGGCGAACTGATCACGCTGTGCCTGCTCGGCACAGTGCAGGAAAGCGGCGCGCCGACTGCCACGCCCGCCGCCTCGCCCACCCCAACGCCCCTGCCGACGATCGTCCCGCCGACCGCCACGCCGCTCCCTGGGCGCGAGGTGTGCCCCGGCGCCATGCTGACGCGGCTCTCGGTCGGGCAGAGCGCGCGCGTCGCCTCGCCGGGCGCCAGCCCGATCCGCGCCGCGCCGGACACCACCACGACGATCCTCGCGCAGATCGAGCCGGGCCAGCCGGTCGCGATTGTGGACGGGCCGGAGTGCAGCGGGGGGATGGTCTGGTGGCAGGTCGATCACCAGATGATCGTCGGCTGGATCCCAGAAGGGCAAAACGGGGTCTACTGGCTGGAGCCGATGACCGACGCGCCCACCCGCCCCGCCCCGACGCCCGGCCCCTCGCCGACCCCACGTCCGCACGCCTCAGTTGATCTACCGCCCGGCCGCCAGCCGATCACCCTGTCGAGCGCACCGCGCCTCGCGCCCTTCGTCGAGCGCGCCTTCCAGCAGGCGTCGAGCGCGCTGGCGTGGTCGCCGGACGGCTTCACGCTGGCGGTGGCGGGAGAAGGCACGATCTGGCTGTTCGCGGCGGAGAATTTCAGCGCTCCGCCCCGCATGCTTCGCGCCGGAACCAGCCCGGTGCATGACGTCGCGTTCAGCCCGATTGCCGCCGGGCAGATGGTAACCGCGCACGACGATGGCGCGATCCGCCTGTGGGATGTGGCGATCGGCGGGCAGATCGCGGTCTTGGCGCAGCTTGGCGCGCCCGTCCGCGCGCTGACCTACAATGAGGACGGATCGCTGCTGGCGGCGGCAGCCGGTAACACGATCATGCTGTGGGACCCGGTCACATCCGCGCCGGTAGGCCGCTTCGAGGGGCACACCGACGACGTCCGCGCGCTCGCCTTCAGCCCGGACCGCACGCTGCTGGCGTCCGCCGGAGACGACCACACGATCCGCCTGTGGGACCTCGTCAGCGCGACGCCGCTCGCCGTGCTGGAAGGGCACCGCGCGCCGGTGGTGGACCTCGCATTCAGCCCCGACGCCGCGTGGATCGCGTCGGCCAGCGAGGACGGAACGGTCCGCCTGTGGAACAGCGCATCCGGCGGCAGCGTGACGCTGACGCAGCACGACGCGCCGGTCCGCGCGCTGGCGTTCGCTCCGGCCGGGTATTTGCTGGTCGTGGGGCTAGGCGCGGAGAATGAGCCGCCCGCGCTGGAACTATGGAACGTCAGCGATCAGTCGCGGGTGAGTGAGGTCGCAGTAGCGGGAGCCGAGCGCGGCACCCCGGCCGATTTGCTGTTTGCCGAGGATGGGACCGCGCTCGCGTGGCTGACGAGCGCGCCGGGGAACAGCGCGCTCCGCATCTGGGGCGTCACGGCGGGGCAAGCGGCGAACAATTAGCCGCTCACATCACCAACGACAGCAGAATGCTCAGCGTCAGCATACTGAGCGCCGTGCTGAGCAGGATCACCGACGTCACGAACTCCGCGTCCTCGCGCCCGCCGAACTCCGTCGCCAGCACGCCGCCGATCACCGCAGTCGGCATGGCGGACTGCACGATCGACACCTGCCGCGTCACCCCGTTCATGTTCAGCAGCATCACCAGCGCCACCGCGATCACCGGCGCGACCGCCAGCCGCAGCCCGACCGCAACCAGCGCCGGGCGAAGCTCGTCCAGCCGCAATGACGCGCGCGACAACTGCAGGCCGAGCACCGTCAGCATCGCGGGAATCGCCGCATCCCCCAGCAGCCCGGTCGCCCGCGCCAGCGGCACGGGGAGCGTCACGTCCGCCGCGTTCAGCGCAAAGCCAAGCACCACGGCGTACGGCAACGGCACGCTTAGCACGTTTCGCAGCGCGCGCCGCGCCGAGACGGTTCCGCTCGACGCGAGGAAGACGCCCAGCGTGTTCGACACGGCGACCGTGATCACGAAGTAGATCATGGCGCGCGCCTCGCCCGGCTCGCCGAACGCGAACCGGTTGAGCGGGATGCCGTAGTTCCCGGCGTTGATCAGCGTCACGCTCAGCACGAATACGCCGATCAGCCGCCGGTCCAGCCGGATAGCGCGCGCCACCAGCCAGCCCACCAGCGCCGTCAGCACGGACACGCCGAGCGCGAGCGCCACAAGCTGCCCCGTCTCCGAGCCGGTGAGGTCGCTGTTGGCGATGCCGTCCAGCACCATGAACGGCGTGAACAGGTACACCACAAGCTGCGACAGCGGGCGCGGATCGACGTGCAGGCGCCGGTCGAGGATCACGGCCACGCCGACCACCAGAAAGATCGGCGCGATGATGTTGTATGCGATCTCGAGGAACGTGGTCATGGCGCTAGGCGGTCGCCATGTCGCCTACGCGCAGCACCTTTAAGAAATTCGTCTGGCCGCCGATTCCGAACGGCACGCCGCCAATAATCACCATCGTGTCATCCTGTTCCACCAGTTTAAGCGCCTGCGCCTGATCGACCGCCACGCGGATCATCTCGTCAATCGTCCGGAATTCATCAACCAGAATCGGCATCACACCCCACACCAGCGCCAGCCGGTGATACGTGGTGCGGTTCGGCGTCGCCGCCAGAATCGGCACGGCCGGGCGCTCCCGCGCGACGCGCCGCGCCGTATAGCCGGAATACGTGCTGGCAACGATCAGCTTTGCGTTCAACATCTCGGCGATCTGGCTGGTGACGTGACTGATCGCCGCCGGGATGCTACGCCGCTGCTCGCCTGCCAGCGCTTCCAAAGACAGCTTGCCAAAGTCAGGATCGGGGTGCTGGTGCATGTATTCTTCGGCGATGTGCGCGATCTTCGCCATCACCTCGACCGATTGCAGCGGATATTTGCCGATCGCCGTCTCGCCCGACAGCATGATCGCGTCCGTCCCGTCGAAGATCGCGTTTGCCACGTCGCTCGCCTCGGCGCGGGTAGGACGCGGATTCTCGATCATGCTGTTGAGCATCTGCGTCGCCGTGATGACCGGCTTGCCGACCTCGTTGCAGCGCTGGATGATCTGCTTCTGATAGACCGGCACCTGCTCGGCGGGCGTCTCCACGCCCAGGTCGCCGCGCGCGACCATGATCCCGTCGGCCTGTTCCAGAATCTTGTCGAAGTTGGCGATCGCCTCGGCCTTCTCGATCTTGGCGATCACCGCAACATCGCCCGCCAGGTGGCGCACCAGCCAGCGAAGCTCGCGGATATCGTCGGCGGAGCGCACAAACGACATGGCGAGATAATCTACCTGCTGCTCCAGCGCAAACTTGACATGCTCGCGGTCTTCGTCGGTGATGGACGACAGCGTCAGCGAGGTGTCCGGCACGCTGACGCCCTTGCGCGAGCGCAACTCGCCACCGATGATCACTTCGGCGGTCACGTTTGCGCCGGTCTTCGACTCGATCACCATCTCGATCTGGCCGTCGTCAATCAGCAGGCGGTCGCCCAGCTTGAAATCGCGCAGCACGTCGGGGTGCGGAAATGGCACGAGGAACGGCTGCTCCGGATCGAGCGGGTCGGTCGCCGTGAGGGTAACGCGATCCTGCTCGGTCAGCTCGAGCGGCTCGACGCTGAGATCGCCCAGGCGCAGCTTCGGCCCCTGCAAGTCCGCCATGATGGCGACGACCCGCTGCTCCTCTGACGCCAACTGCCGGATGTTTGCGATATTGCGCGCATGAGTCTCCAGATCGCCGTGGCTGAAGTTGATGCGCGCCACGTCCATCCCGGCCCGGATCATCGCGCGCAGCATGCCAGGGTGCTGGCTGGCCGGGCCAATCGTCGCGACAATCTTCGTCCGTTTGTGGTGATCAGCGGTTCCCATGCGAAGGTTCCTTTCTCTCGGCATAGAAAGACAAGCCTGGGACGGGTCGCTGCCCACATCCCAGGCTTGATCGTCAGCGTAAGGCGCTCCCCCAAGGCGCGCTTTAGAGCGCGCGCTTGATGTTCGGGAACGCGTTGCGACCGGCGTAAACCGCCACGTCGCCCAGTTCTTCCTCGATCCGGATCAACTGGTTGTACTTGGCGATGCGGTCCGAGCGGGCGGGCGCGCCGGTCTTGATCTGCCCGGCGTTCATCGCCACGACCAGGTCCGCGATGGTCGCGTCTTCGGTTTCGCCGCTGCGGTGGCTGACGACGACCGTCCAGTTGTTGATCTGGCTGAGGCGGCTGGCAGCCATCGCCTCGGTGAGCGTCCCGATCTGATTCACCTTGCACAGCAGCGCGTTGCACGCCTGAAGCTCAATCGCCTTCTGGACGCGCTCCGGGTTGGTCACTAGCAGGTCGTCGCCGACAAGCTGGACGCGGTCGCCGATCCGCTGGCGGAGCATCTGCCAGTGATCCCAGTCGTTCTGGTCGAGCCCGTCTTCGATCGAGATGATCGGATAGCGCTCGCACCAGTTCGCCCAGAACTCGACCATTTCCTCGCCGGTCAACGAGCGGCCTTCCTTCGCCAGCACGTACTTGCCGTCCTGGTAAAGCTCGCTCACCGCCGGGTCGAGCGCCAGATAGACCTGCTCGCCGGGGGTATAGCCCGCCTTCTCGATCGCTTCGAGGATCACTTCAACCGCGCCCTCGTTGCTCGGCAGGCTCGGTGCGAAACCGCCCTCGTCACCGACCGTCGTGCGGTGGCCCTTGTCCGACAGCACCTTCTTCAGGCTTTGGTAGATTTCAGCAGACCAGCGCACCGCCTCGGCGAACGTCTCCGCGCCGACCGGCATGATCATGAATTCCTGGAAGTCCGTGCTATCGGCGGCGTGCTTGCCACCGTTCAGGATGTTCATCATCGGAACGGGCAGCGTGTGCGCGTACGTCCCGCCGAGATAGCGATAGAGCGGCAGCCCGACGCTCTGCGCGGCGGCGTGCGCCACGGCCAGCGACGCGCCGAGGATGGCGTTCGCGCCCAGGTTCCCCTTGTTCGGGGATCCGTCCAGCTCAATCAGGATCTTGTCGATCGCCATCTGCTCGGTAGCATCCAGGCCCAACAGCGCATCGGCGATCTCGTCGTTAACGTGGCCGACCGCCTTCAGAACGCCCTTGCCGCCGTAACGGCTCTTGTCGCCGTCGCGCAGCTCGACCGCCTCGTACTCGCCGGTGCTGGCGCCGCTGGGAACGATCGCCCGCCCAAACGAGCCATCGTCCAGCCGGATTTCCACTTCAACCGTCGGGTTTCCGCGCGAGTCCAGCACTTCACGCCCGATGACATCTTCGATAATTGCCATCACAATCTCTCCTCAAATGAGATTAGAGCTCACGCAAAATACCCGCGCCATTACAGACCGAGGTCTTTAATCAACTCGGAATAGCGCAGGTGCTCAGCCAGCATCGCCTGGAAGCGCCCCAGCTTTTCGGGCTGGCCGAGGCTGGTGCGGCCAAAGATGCTCTCAAGCTTCTCGACCGTCTCCAGCGTGCTGTCCGGAACGAGCAACACGGCCACGTTCATTTCCTCGGCGCGCTTGACGATCGTCGCCGTCGGCTGGAGATTGCCGGTCAGCACCAGGCAGGTCGTCGAGGTTTCGAGCGCCGCCGCCTGGATATCGGTGCGGTCGCCGCCAGTGATCACGGCCTTGTTGAGCTGGCGGCGGAAGCGCGGCATCGCGGCTTCGACCGACATCGCACCAACGCTCATGTGCTCGATCAGGCGCTCGCGCAGGTGCGCGCCGGTCAACACTTTCGCCTGAAGCTGGTCGATCACCTCGCCCACGCTCAGCGCGCGCAGGTACGGGTCGTACGGCAGCACGCCGTAAACCTTGATGCCCTGCTTCTCCAGGAACGGCACCGCCCGATCGCGGATGTAATTCAGGTCTTCGCGCGGCACGGCATTGATCACCACGCCGATCAGGTGATCGCCGAGGCGCCGCTGCGAGGCGAGCACGTCGTCCAGAATGCACATCCCGGCCAGGCATTCCTCGCCATGGAAGCTCACCACGCTCACCGCCGGGACGTTCAGCCGCTCCACCACGCTCAGCGTGTTCACGCCGACGGTGTAGCCCTCGCGCATGCTGGCGCCGCCTTCGATGATCAGCACGTCATGATCTTCGCCTGCGCGCTGGTACGCTTCCTCGATCTCGCCGAGGAAATCGCGCTCGACAGTCCCCGCCATCACGTCGGACAGCAGCTCGGTCGTGATCACCACAGGGGAAAGCTCCCACGGCGGCGTTTCGAGACCCAGGGTGCGGCGGACAAAGTCCGCATCTTCGTCAATGATCCGCCCGCCGACTTCATGCGGCTGCGTGCTGACCGGCTTCAGATAGTTCACGCTCAGCCCGGCCGCCTGCATCCGCAGCCCCAGCCCCAGGCTGAGCGCGGTCTTACCGGAATAGGTGCTGACTGAGGTCACATACAGACTTTTCATGCTGTTGCCCTTTTTCGTTGCAAGTGCTGCGAATGAAGTTGCTCATTGCCCAATAGCTTACGCCAGGACGCAAATTCT
Source organism: uncultured Anaerolineae bacterium (assembly GCA_966250245.1). GTDB lineage: Bacteria > Chloroflexota > Anaerolineae > Aggregatilineales > Aggregatilineaceae > DYGX01. The sequence continues at coordinate 306 of CBINGT010000012.1, read as the reverse complement.
GTCATGCAGTGTTCACCGGGAAAACCTCACCCCTTACCCCCGGCCCCTTTTCCCCTCTCTTTTTACGGAGAGGGGCCAGGGGTGAGGTTCCGCGCGACGCCGAAACACGCTACCTTCGCTAACCACTCAGCCCTTCAACACCAACCGCATGTCAAGGGTAATGGCGCCGCGCCCTGCCTCGTAGACCATGAGCGGATTGATATCCATCTCGACGATCTCCGGGAAGTCCGTCACCAACTGATTGACGCGCAGAAGCACTTCGGCCAGGGCGTCCTTGTCCACCGGCGGGCGACCGCGCACGCCACG
>CBINGT010000011.1:0-19332 GCA_966250245.1 uncultured Anaerolineae bacterium | reverse complement strand
TTCAGCGCTACGCGGCCATGATCGAGGCGTTCGAGGGATTGGCGCGCGCGCAGCGCCCTGCGCTGTGGATTACGCTCGAAGACCTGCTGGCGTTCGGCAAGTGCGCGGCGGCGGTGGGGGAGCGGTTGGGCGTGCCGACGCTCAACGTGCAGCACGGGATCATCGGCGCGTACCCCTACCGCACCGGCATTGACGTGGTCGGCACGTTCGCGGCGTTTGGCGAGGCGGATCGCCAGACGCTGATCGCGCGCGGGGCAGACCCGGCGCGGATCGTTGTGACGGGACCGGTGCGCTACGACGACATCCGCGCGCTGACGGTCGACCGGGACGCGATGCGGCGCGGGGCTGGGTTGGATCCGGCGCGGCCGGTGGTGCTGTTCGCCTCGCAGCCCGCACAACGCCTGGTAACTGATGGCGGGCGGCGGACGGCGCTCCGCGCGCTGGCACAAGCGGCAGCAGAAACCGGCGCGCAGGTGGTCATTAAGGCGCATCCGCTCGAGGACGTGAGCGTGCTGCGGCGGCTGGCGGCGGAGACGGGCTTGCATGCGCCGATCGTCGAGGGGCAGTTGTATGAGTGGCTGCTGGCGTGCGACGTGATGGCGACCATTTCCTCGACGGTGGTGTACGAGGCAGCGGTCGCGGAGCGTCCCGTGCTGCTGCTCGAATGGTCCGGCAATCCAGACGTGGCGGGGTATGTGGGCGCGGGGATCGGGTGCCTGCCAGAGACGCCCGCGCAGACCGGGGCGGCGCTGCGCGCGTTGCTGTCCGACGAAACGGCGCGTGCAGTGATGCTTGAGCGCCAGCGGGCGTTCGCGCAGCACCATCTGGCGGGGGCGGACGGTCGCGCATCGGAGCGGCTGGCGGCGCTGGCGCGGAAGCTGATCGAGGGGGAAACGTGACGGACGAAACGCTCAAGGTGCTGGCGGTGGTCCCGGCGCGCGGCGGGTCGAAGGGCATCCCGCGCAAAAACGTGCGCCTGATGGCGGGCAAGCCGCTGATTGCGTATGTGCTGACTGCGCTTAAGCAGGCGGAAACGATCGATCGGGTGGTCGTCTCGACGGATGACGAGGAGATCCGGGCGGTCGCGCTGCGCTATGGCGCCGAGGTGATCGAGCGCCCGGCGGAACTGGCGGGTGACGCGGTCACGCTTGACCCGGTGATCGCGCACGCGGTCGAGCAGGTCGAGGCGGGCGGCTGGCAGCCGGACGTAGTGCTGACCGTCCAGCCGACCTCGCCGCTGCTGCGCCCGGAGACGATCGATCGCGCCGTGCGCCTGCTGGTCGAGTCCGGCGCGGAGACGGTGCTCTCGGTCGTTAACGAGACGCACCTCGCCTGGGGCTACGACGCTGAAGGGCGCGCCGTGCCGCTGTACGAGAAGCGCGTCAACCGCCAGCAGCTTCCCCAGCGATTGAAAGAGACAGGCGGTGTGTTCGCCAGCCGCCGCGCGATCGTCACGCCGCAGGGACGGATCGGGCGCGACGTCCGCCTGCTGGAACTGGACCCGCTCGAAGGGCTGGACATCGACGGCGTGGCGGACTGGTGGGTGGCGGAGAAGGCGCTCAACCGGCGGCGGATCGTGTTTCGCGTGGATGGCAGCCGCGAGATCGGTATGGGCCACGTCTACCGCGCGCTGACGCTGGCGGGGCACCTGCTCGACCACGAGCTGCTGTTCGTGATGCGCGAAGATCATCCGGCGGGCGTGGAACTGGTGCGCGCGTCGCATTACCCGGTGCGCACGTTCCAGGGCGATCCGGTCCTCGCGCTGGCCGAGGCGGATCCCGACATTGTAATCAATGATATTCTAGATACAGAGCTGGACTACGTGCGGGCGCTGCGCGATCGCGGCTGGTTCGTGGTCAATTTCGAGGATTTGGGGCCGGGCAACCACGCGGCGCATCTCGTCGTCAATGCGCTGTATAACCCGCGCTATCCAGAGCCGCATATGGTCTGGGGGCCGCAGTATGCGGACTTGCGCGACGAGTTCTACAGCGCGCCATTCAAAATCATCACGCCAGAGGTGCGGCGCGTGCTGGTCACGTTTGGCGGGGCGGACCCGGCCAACTTGACCGAGAAGACGGTCCGTGCGCTGGCGAGCCTGCCCGGCGAGTTTGAGGTGCAGGTCATCCTGGGGCTGGCGTACGAGCCGCGCGAGGCGCTGCGAGAGCGGATCGCCGCGCTGGGGCCGCGCTTCGAGCTGCGCGAGCATGTGCGGGACATGAGCCGCCGCATCCACGCCGCCGATCTGGTGATCACCTCGGCCGGGCGCACCGCGTATGAGGTCGCCGCCATTGGGACGCCGTGCGTGGTACTGTGCCAGAATGCGCGTGAGCTGCGGCACCTGTTCGCGCTGGCGGAGAACGGGTTTATCAACCTGGGGTTGGGAAGCGACGTCTCCGACGACCTGCTGCGCGAGACGCTCCGCCGCGTCATGGACGACTTCGAGGGGCGGCAGTTGATGAACCAGCGGATGCTGGCGGCTGATGTGCGCGGCGGCACGGCGCGGGTGGTGCGGCTGATTCTGGATACTTATCGAGCGTTTGAAAGCGAGCGTGAGCGATCATGAAACCGGTACGAATTGGCGACAAGTTTATTGGCCCCGGCTATCCGACCTACGTCATAGCCGAGGCGGGTGTCAATCACAAGGGCAGCCTGGAAGCCGCACGACGCATGATCGACGAGGCGAAGCGCGCGGGTGCAGACGCGATCAAGTTTCAGACGTACAAGGCGGAAAAGCTCGTCACGCGAACTGCGCCGCGCTACTGGGACGATCCTGAGGCGACCGGCACGCAATACGCGATCTTCAAGCGATCGGATTCCTTCGACGAGGATGATTACCGGACGCTGTTCCAGCACGCGGAGAACGTCGGCATTACGTGGCTGTCCACGGCGTTTGACCTGGACGCGGTGCGCTTCCTGGACGAGCTGGGGATGCAGGCGTTCAAGATCGCGTCGGCGGACCTGACCAATTATCCTCTGCTGATGGCGGTCGCGGAAACGGGCAAGCCCGTCATCCTCTCGACCGGCGCGAGCGAGCTGGTTGAAGTGCACGCGGCGGTCGATTTCCTGCGCCTGCACGGCTGCCGCGATCTGGTGTTGCTCTACTGCGTGCTGAGCTATCCGACCGCCGACGAGGACGCGAACCTGCTGCGCATCCAGACGCTGCAGCGCGAGTTCCCCGACGTGCCGGTTGGCTTTTCGGATCACACGATCCCCGACGACTGCGTGATCGTGCCCTCGGCGGCGGTGGCGCTTGGCGCAATGTGCATCGAGAAGCACTTTACGCTGGATCGCTCGTTGCCCGGCGACGATCACTACCTGTCGGTCGATCCGGCCCAGCTTGCAACGTTGGTCCGCAACATCCGCACCATCGAGAAGGCGCTCGGCAACCCGCAGTTTGGCGTGCAGTCCAGCGAGGAGCAGGCGCGCCGTTTTGCCCGGCGGAGCATCGTTTCGGCGGTGTTCATTCCGATGGGCACAGTCATCACGCCGGAAATGCTGATCATGAAGCGGCCGGGGACCGGTATCTCGCCGTCCGAGGTGCCACATCTTGTCGGGCGGCGCGCAACGGTGGACATCCAGCCGGACACGGTGATTAGCTGGGATATGGTGGATTAAGCGAAAACCAGCGATAAAGCAGCGGTAAGGCAAGCGACAAAGCGCGTATCGCTCTAGAACCAGTCGAGCCGCCGGAACAGCGCCATCAACCCGACGATCAGCCCGGCCATCAGCGCGAGCACGGCCAGGACGCCCCATTCCGCCGAGAAGGGCGGCCACGTGTGCGCGAAGTTCATCCCGTAGAAGCCGCTGATCACCGTCAACAGCCCGATCATGACGGTGATGATCGTCAGCCGGTTGACGACCGTGTTCAGCCGGTTCGACACCGCCGACATGTACAGATCAATCACACTGGTGAGCGTGTCGCGGAAGGTGGACACCATATCCGCGATCCACAGCAGGTGATCGGATACGTCGCGCAGATACGGGCCGATCGCGGCCTGGTCGATCAGGGGCATGGTGTGGTGCATCAGACCGTTCAGGACTTCACGTTGTGGCCAGACGGCGCGCCATAGATCGATCAGGGAGTTTTTCAACTGAAACAGCCGGTGAAGCGTGCGCTGGCGTGGCCGCGCGAGGACGAGATTTCCCAACGCCTCGATCTCTTCCTCGAACGTGTCGAGCAGCGGAAAGAACGTGTCTACCGTTGCGTCGAGCAGCGTGTACAGCACAAAACTCGGCGTCAGGATGGGCGACTTGCCAAGTCGCTCCAGCCGCTTGCGCGCTTCGGCGATGACCGGTTCGTCGTCAGGATGCACCGTCAGCACGTAATTTCGCCCGACGAAGACGTCCAGCTCCGCCAGCACCACATCGCGCTCATTTTGCCGCGCCGAATTGAGGATCAGGAACAGATAGTCGGCGTATTCTTCGAGCTTGGGCCGCTGGCGTTGGTTGCGCGTGTCTTCGATGGCGAGCGGGTGGAAGGCAAACACGTCGCGCATGATTGCGATGTCGGCTTCGTCCGGCCCGGTGATGTCGACCCACAGCGTCCCGGTTTGCGCGCTCAGCGCCTCTGTCAGGTTTTCCGGCTCGACCGGCTGCCAGCCTTGATCCACCCAAACGCTCGTGATCATGACCTGTGCTCCCCCTTTAAGTTGGCGTCTGGCGGGCCGATCAGCCGTTCGACGACTGCCAGCAGGCGCGCTTCCTCGGCGTGCCAGTCGTAGTGCTGGCGGACCCGCTCGCGCCCGCAGGCGCCCAGCCGCGCGCGGAGCGCCGGATTCCGCACCAGCGACGCGATCCCGGCGGCGATACTATCCGGGTCCTCGATATTGACGGGCAGGGCCGATCCACCCGCCAGCCCGAGCCAAAACGGGTTATCGTGCATGAGGATAGGCAGCCCGGCAGCCATGTACTCGAACAGCTTGATCGGCCAGTTGACCGAGCTGTTCCGTTGAGGCCGCAGGCTCATCAGCCCAATGTGCGCCTGCGCCAGCAGCGGCGGAACCTCGTCGTGGCGCACATTTCCCCACAGCTTCACCCGCTCTCCGGCTGCGGCGCGTAGCTCCGCCTCGTAGTCGTCCGTTTTGAACGGGCCGATCACCCACAGGTGCACATTCAGCGCCGGGTCGAGCCGGTTGACGGCTTGCACGCACTCTAGCACGCAGCGGTCGGGCTGCACTGAGCCGGAATAGACTGCGATGAGCGCGCCATCGGCTGACAGGGTGGCGGGATTGGCGGGGAGCCAGCGCTCCGGCTCCGGCACATTGCGGATGATCGCGAGCTTGTGCCGGGCGTGCGGGAAGCGGTCCGCGATCTGCTCGAAGGCGGGCGTCACGGCGTCGAAGGCGCGGACCGCCAGCCGCTCGTAGCGGTCGACCAGCCACGCGACCGGCCGCCGCAGCGGGGCGGGGATCCACTCTTTGTCGAGAATCTGGTACGGCACGTGCTCGTGCACGTCGTAGAGCACTTTGCGCCCGCCCAGCTTGAGCAGCAATCCGACGAGCGTCATCTCAGGGTCGTAGACGATATACAGCGCGGCGTTTTCGGCGCGCGCCTGCTGCCAGACGCCAAGCAGCCGGAACCAACGCTTCCACGCCTGACGGGCGGGCGGCTTGGGCGGCAGCGGCTTGAGGCGCACGCCGTCGATCGTCTCGTCGGGCGCGCCGGGCGCGATCAGCGTGACAGAGTAACCGGCGTGCGCCAGCGAGCGGGCGAGCTTGAAGAACACGCGCGAGTCAAAAGGGTCATGGACTGTCGAGACAAAACAGATCGGTGGCATACGCGCTCCGTCGAGGGTGGGCGAACCAGCCCGCCAGGATTGTAGCCCATCGCACGCGCGCCTTCCAGTGACAGAAAGTCACATTCTTCATATTTCCCAGCCTACATAAGTTGCATTATAATCACTGACATCAGACTAGATGGCAGCTTGGTGAGTGGGGAGCGCTTAGTGCATTGCGTCATGGCGCCGGTAAGCCATTAATAGACATAGTAGTTGGGGGTAGAAATGTCTGATTTACATGAGGTCTACCGGGTTGAGCAGGCGAAGTGGGATGCGCAGGCGCTAGCTGAGCTAGAAGCGGTCGGCGTGACGAGCGACCGTGATTTCCAGCAATACGCGTCACACGCCAGCACCATGCGCGGTATCGCGGAGTTCCTGGGCGATCTGCGCGGCAAGAAGGTCCTCGAAATCGGCTGCGGGCTAGGGCAGATCTCCGTGCTGCTGGCGAAAAGCGGAGCGCACGTCACCGCGTTCGACATCTCTCCGATGAGCGTGGTTGTGGCGCGCAAGCGGGCGAAGTTGAACAATGTCGACGAGGTCAATCTGCTGGTCGCCGCTGGGGAGCAGCTTCCGTTTGGGGATGAGTCGTTCGACGTGGTGTTCGGCAAAGGCGTGCTGCACCACCTGGAGCCGTCGCTTGGCGCGCCGGAACTCTACCGGGTGCTCAAGCGGGGCGGCAAGGCGGCGTTTGCCGAGCCCATGGGGATGAATCCGCTGCTCAAGTTCGCGCGGGAGTATCTGCCGTATCCCGACAAGAACCCGCGCGGCGCTGACAAACCCCTCACCTACCGCGAGATCCGCGAGTGGGTCAGCCGGTTTAGCCACTTCGATATCGAAGAATTTCAACTGCTCAGCATGATCGAGCGCGGCCTGGGGTTTCACCGGCCGCTGCCGATCCTGCGGCGCGCGGACGACTTTTTGCTGAAGCACGTGCCGTATCTGCGCCGCTTCTGCCGTTATGTGACGCTGAAAATGGTCAAGGCGTAACCGCCGGACGCACCCCCACGGGCGCCCGTTACATTTCGCTGCGGATGGCGGCCGCCAGCTCGCTGGTTTGTGGACCAGGCGACACGTTGAGCGTCTTCTTGAGCTCCGCTTCCAGGCGCTCGTAGGTTTCGAGCGCGGCGGCAGGCTGCCCCAACGCGCGATACAACTCCATGATCGCGCGGGCCAGGTCCTCGCGCTCAGGGCTGGTCGCGGCGGCGCGGAGATAGCAGCCGAGCGCGTTCTCCTTATCCCCGCGCCGGGCATACAGCCGCGCCATCCCTGCCAGCGCTTCGGCGTAGGTGGTCGCCAGCTCGCCCCGCCGCGCAGTGACCCATTCCTGCTCCATCGTGCTCAGGAACGGCCCGTGATACAGCTCGACCGCGTTCCGGTAAAGCTCCAGCGCGCGATCGTCGTCCGCGACGGCGGCGTTCTGGACGGCCTCTGCGAATTTCACCACGTCGTAATGCAGCTCGAGGTCCGGCGACAGGCGATAGAAGCCTGACCAGTACACCGTCAGGTCGGTGCCGAGGATCTCGCTGATCTTGCGCTTGGTGACGTGGAACACGTTGGTCGCCTCGCGCGTCGTGAGCGACGGCCAGAACGTGCGGAAAATCTCGTCGCGCGTCGTCATGCCGCGATCTACGAAATAGAAGAACAGCGTGCGCGGCAGAATTCCGTCCCAATGGTCGATCAGCCGCCCATTGATCAGCACGCGACCCGGCCCCAGCGCCCGCACTTCGAGCACCGTCTTGTTGATGGACTGCGTGTAGTCGAGCATCATCTGGTCGGGGTTGACCGGGATGAGTGCGACCTGCGACTGCAAATTCTCGCGCCAGAGCAGGTCCATCGGCAGTTGGCGTCCGCCGATCACAACGCGGCTGCCGCCCGTCAGACGGGTGGCCAGCGCGGCGAGCAAATCCCCCGTGCTGTCCGGCTCCAGCAAGTCGTAGCCGTCGATCACCATGTTCACCGGGCTGTGCGCGTTCATGACCTCGGCGATGGCGTTGGCGGCGGCCTCGGGCTCGGCCGGGAGGTCGCTGATTGACTCGTCGAGCTGGGTGCGGATCGCTTCGGACAGCGCCACAGTCAGGGTGTCGAGATCGGCGCCGCTTTTCGGAACGGACAGGAAGACCGTGTGCTGATCCGTTCTGTCGAGCAGCGGGGCGAGCAACGTGTGCTGCCCGTAAAAGTCGGGATGGAGAATCACCAGCGTTGTTGAGTGATCCAGGCTCAGGAACTGGTCCCTCGCTTTGTCGACCAGATCTAAAGTCTTCATTGTCCCCCGCTCCATCCTGTATCCCCGGCCTGCGAGACCGGACGGCCGCTCTCTTTAGATGTTATAGCTTTGGTCTGACATGCTTTATTGATTGCATTATACACGCATGAGGTCAGCGCTACAACTCGCAGTCGAGATATGACAATTATAAGGCTGTTGGCGCAGCCTAAACTAGGCGAGGGTAAATTGCGCTAAGATGAGTTGGATGAAGTCGCCTGCGGGCTGGGCGTGCGCGCAGGTGTTGCCTCGGCGGGCGTGATGGTTGGGATAGGCGTGACGGGCACGACTTCAGTTAGCGTGGGCGAGGGTGTTGGGGCGGGGGTGTCGGTGAGGGTTGGCGTGCCGGTCGGGGTGACGGTTTCTGTCATGGTGCCTACGGGGCGCGTGGGCGCAGGGGTTCCCGGCGCGCGGAAGGTCGCGCAGGCGATGGTGCTCAGCAGCAGAAAGGCAACACTCAGCAAAAACAGACGCCGGTTTGCAGGGCGCGGAGTGGCTGGCATAAGGCTGTCTCTCCTGGCTGGTGTGGGCCGCGGTCAGATGGCAGTGCGGCGGATGGCCTCAACCACGTTCGGCAGGCGCTCGATCTTGGCGAGAATGCGCGCAAGCTGCTTGATGTCGCGAATTTCCATCGTCAGTTCGAACGTGGCGATGTTCTGGCGCGTGCTGATGTTCACGTTCGACATATTGATGTTTTCGTCGGCGATCACCGCGCCGATGTCCCGCATCAACCCCTCGCGGTCGTACGCGACGATCAGGACCGGCACCGGGTACGACTGCTCGCCTTCCGGCGGCCAGGTGACGTGAATCAACCGCTCTGGCTCGTTGGTGTTGAGCACGTTCTTGCAGTCTGCACGGTGAACGGTGATCCCTTTGCCACGCGTGATGAAGCCGGTGATCTCGTCGCCGTAGGTCGGGTTGCAGCAGCGCGCCAGCGTGACCAGCAGCCCGTCGGTCTGATCGATCCGCATCCCTTCGGCGCGCACCGGCTCATTGAGGCGGCTGACGGTCGCTTCCAGCGCAGGACCGGCATCGCTCGGCTGCTCGCTTTCGAGCAGGCGCAGGCTGATGGTCGCGCCTGTGATCTCGCCATACCCGATCGCGGCCATGAGGTCCTCGGCGTGGGCGTAGCCAAGCTGCTGCGCGACTTCCTCGCGCGAGCGGGTCGCCATGCCGAGCTTGCGTAGCTCGCGGTCGAGTATTTCCTTGCCGTCCGCGATGCTCTTTTCGCGGTCGCGGCGGCGGAAGTATTGCTTGATCTTGTTGCGGGCGCGTGACGTCTTCGTATAGCCGAGATCGGTGTTCAGCCAGTCCAGGCTAGGGCCGCCACGGTTCGCGGTCAAGATCTCGACCTGGTCCGTGTTCTTAAGCTGGTAATCGAGCGACACCAGCCGCCCATTGACCTTCGCGCCCCGGCAGCGGTGGCCGATCTCGGTGTGGATGTGGTAGGCGAAGTCGATCGGCGTCGCGCCTTCCGGCAGGTCGACGATGTCGCCCTTGGGCGTGAAGACGTAGATGCGCTCCGGGCTGATTTCCTCGACCATCCGCGTGACGAAATCGCCCGCGTCGTTTTCGTCGGTATCTTGCTGGACTTCTTCCATCCAGCGGCGCATCTTCTCGACGCGGCGCTCGAAGGCGGCATCCGCAGCGGTCGACTGGCGGCCTTCCTTGTAGCGCCAGTGTGCGGCGATACCGTACTCGGCTTCCTCGTCCATTTCGCGCGTGCGGATCTGAATTTCGAGCGGTTTCCCCTCGCGGTCACGCACGCCGGTGTGCAGGCTGCGATAATGGTTCTCTTTGGGCGACGAGATGTAGTCGTCGAACTCGCCGGGCATGGTGTGGAAGATGTTGTGGATGATGCCCAGCGCCTGATAGCACTCTGGTAGAGTTTCGACGATGATGCGGATGGCGCGGATATCGTGAATCTGGTTGAAAGGCAGATTTTTCCGCTCCATCTTGCGATAGATGCTGTAGATGTGCTTCGGCCGCCCCTTGATCTCGACGGCATGCAGCCCTTCGCGCGCGAACTGCTCGCGGATGTAGGCGATCGTCCGCTCCATATCCTTTTCGCGATCCGCGCGGCGCTCGTTCAACTGCTCGCGGATGGCGCGATAAGCCTCGGGGTTGAGGTAACGGAACGACAAGTCTTCAAGCTGCCACTTGATTTGCCAGATGCCGAGCCGGTTCGCGATCGGCGCAAAGATGTCCAGCGTTTCGCGGGCGGTGAGCTGCTGCTTCTCGGGGGACATGTAGCCGAGCGTCCGCATGTTATGCAGACGGTCTGCCAGCTTGATCACCATCACGCGGAAGTCGGACGCCATCGCCAGCAGCATCTTGCGGAGATATTCCATCTCGCGGTCGCCAGCCTTGGCATACATCCCCTCGACGCCGGTGGGAAGCTGCTTCATCTTGGTGACCCCGGCGACCAGCTCCGCGATCTTTTCGCCGAATTCCTGCTCGATGTCTTCGAGCGTGACGCCGGTATCTTCCACGACGTCGTGGAGCAGGGCAGCCGCGATCGATGTGGCATCGAGCTTCATATCCGCGAGAATCTGCGCAACGGCCAGGCAGTGGCGGATATACGGCTCGCCTGAATTGCGGAACTGCCCCTCATGCGCCTCGCGCGCACGCTCATACGCGCGCTCGATCAGAAGCCGATCGGCGCGTGAGAGGTCCGGCAGGGCCTCAAAAATGGGAGCAAGATCCGACGTTTGGGTCTGCATCGTCGCAGCCTTTTTCAACGGGAATTGTTAAATAAACAGTATAGCTTTGGGATGGACCAGATGCAACGGGTTTTTGACGATTCCCACGTGGAACGGCCCGCCAACCGCGCCGAAAAACCAGTCGGCGCACAACCTGTAGGAAAGTTTGCGAGTCAAGGAGGTACACATGTAAACTATGTCCAGCGCAAAGAATCCCAGGGAGGAAAACAGATCGGTGGGCAGAACAAAGACGCAGAATCTTGAGGTGGTAGCTCCAACGGTTGCGCTCGACTGGCCGCGGGTGATCGCGCTCATCCTGGCCGTGCTGGGCGTGCTGGTTTCAGGCTATCTCGCCTGGGCCGAGGTGACTGGCGCCGAAACGGTGTGCTTGAATACGGGCGCGATCAACTGCGAGACGGTACAGAACAGCGCTTATTCTAGCACATTCGGCATCCCCGTCGCGGTGATGGGCTTCGTCGGCTTTGTCGGTATGTTGGTGTTGTTGCTGCTCGAGGACCAGATCCCGTTCCTGGCGGCATATGGGCGGACGCTGGTCGCAGGCGCGGCGCTATTCGGCGTGTTGTTCCAGGCATACCTGACGGTGATCGAAGCGACTGTGCTCGAGGCGTGGTGCCAGTGGTGCGTGCTGTCGTTCATCATCGTGACGCTGCTGTTCGCGGTGTCGGCGTTCAGGCTGTACCGCTTCCTGCAGCCGCTCCGTAGCTGAGCGCGCAGCTTTCGCGGAAATGAAAAACGGACCGTCATATGAGGCGGTCCGTTTTTTGATCGTTGGTAGTAAGCGCCGCTTATTCTTTCGAGCCGTGCTGCTGAAGCGTGCGGGAGAAGATGTCTTCCTGCTCCGTCTGGCGACGGTTCTTCTTCTGGCGACGCTTGTTGCTGCGCCCACCGAAGTCGATGTCGGCCTTTTCCAGCGCCTGACGCAGCGCGAGTTCCATCGCGGTCGGCAGGGCTTCTTCCGGCTCGTCCGCCTCAAACGTGGTCTGAGAAGGTTCTTCAAGCGCGCGCACGCTGAGGTCGATCTGCTTCTTGCGGCGGTTCACGCCGATCACCTTAACCTCAAGGTCGTCGCCAACATTCACCACTTCGGACGGATCCCCAACATACCCCTTAGCCAGCTCCGACACGTGCACCAGGCCGGGACGCTCTGCGCCGAAATCGACGAACACGCCGAACTTCTCCACGCGCACGACCTTGCCGGTGAACACGCTGCCGACATTAATATCATCCCACGTCACGGCCGGCGGCTGGATCATGGTGAGGCTGATGCGCCCGCGCTCGCGGTCGATATCCTGCACCCACACAGTCACCTTATCGCCTTCGTTCAGCACGTCGGACACGTTGCGGACGTGCTTATCCGAAAGCTGGGAGATGTGGAGCAGTCCAAGACGTCCAACGCCAATATCAACCAGCGCCCCAAACAGCTCAATTTTCTTAACGGTGCCTTCAAGCTGCATCTTCGGGGTGAGGTCGTCGAACGAGGTCGGCGCGCTGTTATTGTTCGTCATAAGACTTGCTCCTTGATCCGTGCCGTGGTGTGTTGGTCTGGCGGATTATACCTGCTCCTGGGGAGACGGTCAACGGTGCGTTTGCGGTACGTTTGTCCATATTCAGGCATTTCAGAACTGGCTGTTAAGTGAAAAAGCGCCGGGATGCAGGCATCGTCCGGCGCTCGAAGTGACGGGGATACAGGTTAGCTAGCCGCTGCCAGCTCTTGCTGGATGATGGCGTCGAACACTTCGAACGGCTGGGCCCCAAACGAGTACACCACGCCGTTGATTACAAAGCCGGGCGTCCCACGGAAGCCGTACGCCTGGGCGGCCTGGAAGTCCCCAATGATCTCGTCCATATACCGCTCTTCGGCCAGGCACGTCTCGAACGCCTCGGTGTCCATGTCCAGCTCCTCGGCGAAGCTGACGAGCGTCTCCTGGCTGAGCGTGGGCGCGCTGGCTTCCTGGTGGATGGCGAAGATGCGGTCGTGCATCTCCCAGAACATATCCTGCTCGGCGGCGCACTCGGCGGCCATCGCAGCGCGGACCGAATCATCCCCGAAGATCGGGAAGTCGCGATAGACAAAGCGGACTTCGTTGGGATACGTCTCCAGAATGCGCGGCAGCGTTTCGGTGAAGAAGCGGCCGCAATAGACGCACTGGAAGTCCGAGAACTCGACGATCGTAACGGGCGCGTCTTCCGGGCCGCGAATCGCGTCGTCGTCCACCGTGTCCGCAATTGGCATGGGCGTGGGAGTGGGCGGGATAGGCGTCTCGGTGGGAACCAGCGCCGCGACCTGCGTGCTGACCGACTGCTGGACCAACTGCGCGATGTCGGCCTGGCTGACGCCGCCGGACCCGCCAATCGGCGCATTGGCGCTGACCTGCGTCGCAACCGCGTTGTCGATCATGTCTTGCAGGGACGCGCGCCCCGTCTCAGGATCGCCCGGCGCAAGTCCGAACGCGCCGACCTGCGTGCCCACCGCCTCGTTCACCACTGAGCGCAATTCGTCCTCGCTCAAGCCGTCGTCGCGCAGAAGTATCGCGGCGATGATCAGCCCGGCGAAGACGATCGCCGCTGCGGCGAGCGTGATCAGCCCCTGCGAGCCAGAGCGTGGTGGCGCGGGCAACGGGGGAGCGGGGGGCATCGATTCGTCGCGCAGAGAAAGGGGTTTGGGTCCTGGCGCGGAAACGTTCGGGTCCGGCGCTGAATCGGTCATGATGTTCCTCGTTTCCTTATCAATTTGGCCGCGTCACATTCCATTGGAAGCGTTAACCATTTCTGTCGCGGCGTGTGCCAGCCGATTATACGGAAGGCGGCATGGCTTCGCAATCGTATACGCGAAAAACGCCGCGCTTGGATGGACCGGCGCGGCGTTCAGCGTGCGTGTGAAGGGGCCGATTAAGCGACGTCTTCGTCTACAACTGGGGTCAAGTCGTCCTCTGCGGCGAAGGCATGCTGCAGCGGCATGATGTCGAATGACTGGCGGATCAGCGTTTCGATCTCATACATCAGATCGGGGTTGTCGCGCAGATATTCCTTGGCGTTCTCGCGGCCCTGACCGATCATCCCGTCGTTGTAGCGGTAGAACGCGCCGCGCTTCTCGATGATGCCGGTTTCGACGCCGAGGTCGATCACGTCGCCTTCCTTGCTGAAGCCCTCGTTGTAGAGGATGTCAATCTCGCACTGGCGGAAGGGTGGGGCGACCTTGTTCTTGGTGATCTTGACGCGCGTGCGGTTGCCGATGACTTCGTCCTTGCGCTTGATCGCCTGGATGCGGCGGATGTCGATGCGCAGGCTGGCGTAGAAGCGCAGGGCGCGCCCGCCGGTGGTCGTCTCTGGGTTGCCGAACATCACGCCGATCTTCTCGCGAAGCTGGTTGGTGAACAGGACGGCGCAGTTCGACTGCTTGATCGCGCCGGACAGCTTGCGGAGCGCCTGGCTCATCAGCCGCGCCTGAAGGCCCATGTGGCTGTCGCCCATTTCACCCTCAAGCTCCGCGCGCGGCACCAGCGCCGCGACGCTGTCCAGCACGACCACATCAACCGCGCCGCTGCGAACCAGCGCGTCGGTGATCTCCAGCGCCTGCTCGCCGGTATCCGGCTGGGAGATGTAGAGGTTGTCTACATCCACGCCGAGCCGCTGCGAGTAGACCGGGTCGAGCGCGTGCTCCATGTCGACGAACGCGCACACGCCGCCCATCCGCTGCGCCTCAGCGATGGTGTGCAGGCAGAGGGTCGTCTTACCGGAGCTTTCCGGTCCGTAAATCTCAGTCACCCGCCCGCGCGGGATCCCCCCAACGCCGATCGCGAGATCGATAGCGAGCGATCCGGTCGAGATGACATCAACCTGGAGATGCGATACGTCGCCCAGGCGGACGATGGTCCCGTCTCCATATCGTTTCGTCAGCTCGCTAACCGTATTCTCCAGTGCTTTCAAGCGGGCCTCGTCTGGCATCGCCTAATCTCCATCCCATGCTTTTTCGGACATCTGCGCCGATGGTGTGATACTCAGAGAATAGCACAGACGTTCTAATCTGTCAACTTTTGGTTAGCGTGGCGCAGGCGAAAAAAGCGCCCGCCAATCAACCGATTGGCGGGCGCGGGACGTGCGTTTGAAGGCCGGTTCGCGCTTATTCAAGCACGAGGTCGAGCGTGAAGGTTCCGTACGTGCCGCCGACCTGCAGGCCGTAATGCGTGGCAATCAGGTAGTACGTGCCGGTGAAGGCGAGGGTCTGATCCTCGATGGCGGAGTTACGGTTCTCGCCTGGCACGATGTCGTCGCTGAACGCAACCTGGATGCCGTCCGGCGAGATCAGGTACAGCGCCGGGTCGAGCGTGCCGCCGGTTGCATTCATCACGGCGGTGATCACGTCGCCCTGCTGCGCTTCGAACGAGTAGAGCTGGTAGCGCTGCTGCGCGGTGATGCTGCCGGAAACCGACGAGCCGTACGCCATAGGCGTCGCGTTATTAAGCTGCGTCTGGTAGTTCAGCGACGCGGCGTTGGTCATGTTGAAGAACCCGCCAGGGCCAGCGGTCGCCGTGCCGTCCGGCTGAACTTCGAACGTAATCATAAAGCGCGCGTCCGGGGCGATCTGCTGCTGGGTGTTGAGGACGGTCTGCTCCAGCACCGTGACCGACAGATCGAACGTCACCGGGGTGGTGTCTTCGCACGCGTTCTGGTGCCAAACTTCGATCTCGTACGTGCCTGGCAGCAGACGGTTCGCCGGCCAGTAGATGTACGACACCGGCGTGTTGGTCGGGTTCAGGCAACCGACGTTGCCCGCCAGCGCCAGCGTGCCGCCGCTGGTGACCTGTTCCTGGTCGTCATAGACCGAGTCGCCGTTCGGGTCGCGCACCAGAAGCTGCACGTCCGCGAACGTGTTCCAGGTCAGGGCGATCTCAATCGAGCCCTGCGGCACGTCAACTTCGGCCAGCCCACCGCTTACCGGCGTGCCATCGGTGATCACTGGCGGGGTGCCAGTCGCTTCGCCCGCGTCGGGAGCGCCCCCCGTCTCGGTGACGGTCAGCGTGTATTCGCCCTCGGTCCCGCCGATCGACAGTGCATAGCGGCTGACGATCACGGTGTAGGTGCCATCATCGGGTAGCGTGGCGCTCAGCGCCGAGTCGGTGGTGTTCTCGTTGGCGTCTTCGTTGGTCGCCAGCGAGGTGTTGTCCGGCCCGAACAGCGCGATCGCTGTGTCGAGGCTGCCAGACTGCGCTTCCGCTACGATGTCGACTGTCGTACCGGCGGTGGCGTCGAAGCTGAATGCCTGGGCGGGCGTGCTGTTGGTGATCAGCCCGGAGACGGTGCTGCCAGTCGCGATCGGTTCCGCCTGGCTGAGCAGATTGGCGAATTGCGAGAAATTCAGCCCGGCCGGGATGCCGCCGTTGACCAGATCCCAGCTCGTGTCGGTGGCAAGCTGCAGGCGCGCGACGTATTCCTGGCCAGGGTTCAGCGTGCCGGTGATGGTCTCCGGCTCGTCGCCGTTGGCGCTGGCGCTGATGGTGAAGACCTGTGGCCCGCCGACATCGCACGTGTCCACGTAATACACGATGATCTCGTAGCTGCCAGCGGGCACGTCGCCCTGCGGCCACGCGATGGTCTCGGTCGGGGCGTTGGCGGTCGCGGTCTCGCAGGTGCCGTTCACGTCCGCGTCAAGCGTGCCGCCGCTGGGCGTGCCAAGCTGGAAGGCGTGCACCGTCCCGCCGACAGGGTCGCGCACCTCAAGGTTGAGGTTAACCGCCGCGTTCCACGTCAGTTCGAAAAGCAGGCCGCCATTCGGGAGCGTCACCATCTGCCCGCCGACCTGCTGAAGGCCGCTCAATCGCAGCGTGAACTCACCCTCGGCATCCCCTTCCGCGCCGCTGGAGCGCATGACGGCGATGTAGTAAGTTCCGGTGGCGGGGATGTTGATGTCAGCGATGGATGCGGTTGTTGGGCTGTCGATGTCCAGGTCGGACGCGACAACGTTCCCCTGTTGGTTGGTCACAATGACGACCGGCGCCAGTTCTTCGACTTCTGTCGTCACGTCAATCGTGATGGTGTCCCCGGCGCTCGCAGCAATGGAATACATCTGCACAAAGGTTTCAGAATTAAGCGTCCCGGTTACGACGTCGCCGACCACGAGCTGGCGGCGGACATTGTCCTGGGCGAACACCGGCGAGCTGATCAGCCCCGCAGCGAGTGCGAAGACCAGGATCGCCAGCCCGGCCCGGCGTAGAGCCAGGCGCCTGAGCACGTCAATAACTGTTCTTACGTTCATCGTCTGCATCCCGAAAGTCGCTCCTCATTGGCGGCGTCACACGAAGACTTCCGCAATCGTCCATAATCGAGTGTAGCCGATACATGAATAGTTAGCAAAGGGTTTCGCCTCATCCCAAGCCAAAGCCGGGAAGGCGTAGGCTGTGCGTCAGGCGGATCAGTCGCTTGCAGACTGCGGCGTCGCGGCCGTGCGCTCGCCTAGCTCGACAAAGTTGGTCGTCCCGGCGCGAACGTTGATGTCTTGCGCGTAGCGGCGGCCGTTCAGCGTCACGCTGATAGTATAGTCGCCCGCGGGCACGTCGCCGAACGCGAAATTCTCCTGCCAGACAGGATCCGGGTTGACTTCCCAGCCGGTGCGCTGGGTGGGGCTGCGCTTGGGGGCGATGTAGGTGGTCGTCGTCTGGATCGTGCGCCCGCGCTGCGCCAGCGTCACGATCACGTCTTCCGCCAGCGAGCCATCCGGATACGTCACGCGCCCCGCGACCACGCCATGCCCGACATACGGCACGATCCACAGCAGGGGGTTGAGGACGGAATAGTAGTTGTTCTCACCCAGGCGCACCTCAAGGTGCACGTGCGGCCCGCTGACGTCGCCCGTCCCGCCGATCAGCCCGATCGTCTCGCCTTGCTCGACGTGCGCGCCTTCTTCGGTCAGGATCGCGGAAAGGTGCGCGTAGAGCGTCCACAGCTTCTGCCCGCGATAGCCGATATCGTGCTCGATGATCACCACGTTGCCATAGGCCGGATACACGCCCTGCTGCGCGCCCGCGACCGATGCCTGCGCGCCGTTTTCCGCCCAGATAACCGTGCCGGACGCAACCGCGCGCACCCGCTCGCCTACCGGGTTCGGCATGTCCACGCCGTGGTGCACGCGCCACTCGTTGCGCGGCCCGTCCGAGCCGAAGGGGTAGTAGAACAGGCTCTCGCTGTTGGCGCTGGCGTCCACCGGGCGGCGCATCCAGTAGTGGTCGTTGATGTGCAGGCGCAACGGCGCTTCTTCCGGCGGCGGCTGGTAGCCGATGGGCGTAGCGTTCGACGCGATCAGAGCGCCGGTTGGGCTGGGGACGGGCGTAGGACCGGCAGCGGTCGGCAGCTCGTCCGTTGGCGCAGGGGTTGTGGTCGGCCAGGGCGTGAAATCGACCGCTACCGCGCCGACGATCGTATCCTCAGCCGGATCGGTTGGTGGAAGGGCGGGGACGGTCAGCGTCGGCGCGTTGGGATCGACCGTGGGCTGCAGCGTCGCAGCGGACGCAAGCTGCTCGCGCAGCGCGACTTCCCACGCGGGCGGCGGCGCGTCTTCGGGCGTGGCGGTCGGCTCCGGCACGGAGACGGTGATCCCCGGCCGTGTGTTCTGATAGAGATACAGCGCGCCGAGCCCAATCACGACCAGCAGAATCAGGATGCCTTGCAGGTTGCGGCTGCGTTCCATCGGCTGTCCCTCGCTCGCCGCGCTACTGCAAGTCCGGCGGGATCGGTGTCGGGGTGCGCTGCACCTCGGCGGTTGGTTCCTGGGTGGGCAGAGGCGGCGGCGCCGGGACGCTGGTCGCACCGGCCAGGAAGGCATCGAGTTCTTCAGGCGTGTAAAGCTCCAGCATGGCGTCGCGCCAGCTCAGCCCGTCCGATTTCCGCAGCTCCCAGAACTGGATCGCGCCGAAGTTGTGCTGCCACGTGCGCTGCGCGGGCACACGCTCCCACCCGTAGTCCGCCGCGATCTCGGTCAGGTCGATGTAGTACCCGGCGGGCGGCAGGTCTTTCAGGCGGCCGCCGCGCTCGTAGTCCTCGGGGGAGCCGCTGCTGCGCGCAGTGAAGTCCCACGGCAGGTCGCGCAGGGGCTCGCCGAACGCGCCGCCCTGAAGCTCTTCCGGCACCCGCACGTACACGCGCCAGAAGGTGTTGACCTCAATATCCTCGCGCACGACCTCGATCGGCGCGGGCGGGGGCAGGTAGATCAGATCGCGCGGGATGGCGATCGCGCGGCCGGTGTAGTGCCAGTTATCGGCTGGTTCCCCGGCTTCGGGCGGGCGTCCCTGCGGCCAGAAAGCGTCTTCCAGCGTGCCGAGGAAGTCATACCCCGCGCGGTCCAGCACGGCCATGCGGAACGCCTCGAACGACTCGTTCACCCGGCTCGACAGGCGTGGCAGCGGTGCGGTGACGCCGTTCAGCAGCGCCAGCCCGTACAGGCCGCTGGTCTGCGGGCGGTCGTCCTCGACGTACGGCGGGTCGCTGACTTGGGGATTGGGCGGCAGGCCGCCGCTCTGCACAAACGCAACTGGCAGCGTCGCGCTCGTCCAGTCGGGGTCCTCGGCGGGGCCGGGCGCCGG
>CBINGT010000010.1:0-20509 GCA_966250245.1 uncultured Anaerolineae bacterium | reverse complement strand
CCGCCGGCCGATCTCCGCGAGGTTGAGCGACCCCGTGCGCCCGTAGAGCAGCGCAACCCAGCGCAGCGGGAGCTTCAGCTCAAATTCGTGGCTGAGCGCCATCTCGTTGACGATCGTCTTTTCCTGGATGTCGATAGTCGGCTGCAGGAAGCGGTTGAACATCACGACCGCATCCGCGCCCGCCGCCTCAAGCTGCTTCACCAGGTTGGCAACCGAGGTGTAGAACGGGCTGAGCTTAACCGCGACGGGGATGTTCACCGCCTGCTTGACGCTGGCGACGATGTCCACCAGCCGCTTCTCAAGCTCCGCGCCGGTCACGTCCGGGTCCGCCGCGACATAGTAGTAGTTAATCTCAAGGCCATCGATGCCGGTTTCGGCAAGCTGCTTAGCGTAGTTTACCCACGAACCGGGGTGCACCGCGTTCAGGCTGGCGAACAGGGGCATGGCAACCGCGCGGCGGGTCTTCTCGACCCACATCATATGCTCGCGGGCGCCGCCAAAGTCTACCGACGGGTAAAACGAGGAGTGGATCTCCGGGGAAATGTTCGCGGCCCGCTCCAGAAAGTCGGCCATAGTGGAGTCGTCGTGCAAAATCTGTTCTTCGAACAGCGAGCGGATGACCAGCGCCCCGGCGCCGAGTTCTTCACAGCGCTTGATCTGGTCGATTTGGTTCGAGATCGCGCAGGCGGCCACGACCAGAGGATTCTTCAGCGGAATACCCATATAGGATGTTGACAGGTCGGCCATTTTAACTCCTCTAAAGCATACTCGTTGGATATTAGCCACTATACCGCCAGACGCGAGTCCCCCTCAGTGACAAAAACTAGCCCCTGCCGGTGATAATAAGCATCATTTTGCAGCGTCGAACGGCCCGCGCGGCGAGATCCGCTTGACAACGCGGCGCGGCGCAAGTACACTTGCTCACAATACCCCCCTCCCCAGGGGGGCGGGATAAAACCGGGAAGGATGGTTATGGACGAACAAACACGCCTCGACGCCATTCACCGCCTCAAAAGCGTGGCGGGGCACGTCAACGGCATCGTCAAGATGCTCGAAGAAGATCGGTACTGCATCGACGTGATCAAGCAGATCCAGGCAGTCGAAACGGCGCTGGAGCGGGTCAGCGAAGCGATCCTCGACTCGCACCTGAAAACCTGCGTCATGACCGCCGTCCAGAGCGCCGAGCCAGCTGAGCGCGAGCGCGTGCTGAGCGAGATCACCGAGGTCTTCCGCCATACCGCCCGGCCCTGAACGTCTGCTGTAACACACATCATCCAACAAGGAGCAACCCGTTATGCCAAGCAAGACCTTCACCGTTCCAGCAATCCACTGCGGCCATTGCACGCGCACGATCGAAAACGAATTGAGCGAGCTGGAAGGCGTGCGCTCCGTCAAGGCCGATCAGGAAACGCGCGTCGTCACGGTCGAGTGGGACGCGCCCGCGACCTGGGAGCAGATCGACGCCCTGCTGCACGAGATCAACTATCCCCCGGCCCCGGAAAACCAACTGAACGTTCTTTAGTTAGCACACGGCTGCACCGCCCGGTCGCGGCCTGATGGCGGCGGCCGGGCGTGAAGGAGCAAACATGAGTGAAAAGCAGCTAACTTTGCCGGTGAGCGGCATGACCTGCGCGAACTGTGTCGCCACCGTAGAGCGCAACGTCCGCAAGCTGGACGGCGTGCGCGAGGCGAACGTCAACTTCGCCAGCGAGCGACTCACCCTCGTCTATGACGATTCGCTGCTGAAAGCATCGGACGTGATCGCGCGCATCCGCAAGGCCGGGTACGACGTGCCGGAGCAGACGCTCGACCTGGCGATCGTCGGGATGGACTGCGTCAACTGCGCGCAGACCGTCGAACGGTCGCTGCGCAAGGTGAGCGGCGTGATTGAGGCCAACGTCAATTTCGCCACCGAGCACGCCACCGTCCGTCTGACGCCCGGCGTGTCACGGGATGATCTGGTCAGCGCGGTGCGCAAGGCCGGGTACGACGTGGTCGAAGCGGAAGGGCTTGAGGCGCTGGAAGATGCCGAGCAGGCCGCACGCGACGCCGAGATCCGCGCCCACGTGCGCAACGTCATTATTGGCGCGCTGTTCACCATTCCCCTGTTCATCCTGAGCATGGGGCGAGACTTCAACCTGTGGGGCCATTGGGCGCACGAGTCGTGGGTAAATTACCTGTTCTGGGCGCTGGCGACGCCGGTCCAGTTCTACACCGGCCGCGAATTCTACACCGGCGCGTACAAGTCGATCCGCAACGGCTCGGCCAACATGGATGTGCTGGTCGCGCTGGGTTCCAGCGTGGCGTATTTCTACAGCGTCATTATTACGCTCGGCCTGCTGGGCGGGCATGTGTATTTTGAGACGTCAGCCTCGATCATCACCCTTGTGATGACCGGCAAGCTGATGGAGTCGATCGCCAAAGGTCGTACCAGCGCCGCCATTAAGAAGCTGATCGGCCTGCGCGCCAAGACCGCCCGCGTCATCCGCAACGGCGCCGAGATCGACATCCCGGTCGAGGATGTGCGCGTGGGCGAAATCGTGCTTGTCCGCCCCGGCGAGAAGATCCCGGTCGACGGCGAGGTGATCGACGGGCGCAGCGCGGTGGACGAGAGCATGATCACCGGTGAGAGCCTGCCGGTCGATAAGGCGCCCGGCGACACCGTGATCGGCGCGACAATCAACAAGCAAGGGATGCTCAAGTTCAGGGCAACCAAGGTTGGTCGCGAAACCGCCCTCGCCCAGATCATCCGCCTTGTAGAGCAGGCGCAGGGCAGCAAGGCGCCGATCCAGCAGCTTGCGGACCGTGTCTCGGCGGTGTTCGTGCCGCTGGTGGCAACGATCGCGCTAATCACGTTCATCATCTGGATCGCAGTAACGGGCGAGTTCACCCCGTCACTGGTGCGGATGATCGCCGTGCTGGTGATCGCCTGCCCGTGCGCGATGGGCCTTGCCACGCCGACCGCGATCATGGTCGGCATGGGCAAGGGCGCAGAAAACGGCATCCTGTTCAAGAGCAGCGAGGCGCTCGAACGGGCGCATAAGCTCACCGCGATCGTGCTCGACAAGACGGGCACGCTCACGCGTGGCGAGCCGAGCGTCACTGACATTGTCATCAGCCGCAGCCTGACCAACGGCGACGACGAGCGCTCGCTTTTGACGCTGGCCGCCAGCGCCGAGCGCGGCAGCGAGCACCCGCTGGGCGCGGCGATCGTCCGTGCCGCCACCGAGCGTGCGCTGCCCCTCAACGAGCCGCACCAGTTCGAGGCGCTCACCGGCCAGGGCGTGCGCGCGCAGATCGGCGAGCGGACGGTTCTGGTAGGCAATCTGGCGCTGATGCAGTCGCAGGCGGTCCACCTCAACGGGCTCGAAGCCGAGGCAAAGCGCCTGCAAGCTGAGGCCAAGACCGCGATGTGGCTGGCGGTGGACGGGCAGGCCAGCGCCGTGATCGCCGTCGCCGACACGATCAAGGACGGCTCGGCCGAAGCGGTGCGCCAGATGCACGACCTTGGTCTGACCGTGATCATGATGACCGGCGACAACCAGGCCACCGCCGACGCCATCGCGCGCGAGGTGGGCATCGACCGCGTGTTCGCGGAAGTGCTGCCCGGCGACAAGGCGGCGTACGTCCAGCAGCTTCAGCAGGAAGGCTACGTCGTCGGCATGGTGGGCGACGGGATCAACGACGCGCCCGCGCTGGCACAGGCGGACGTCGGGATTGCGATCGGCACCGGGACCGACGTGGCGATCGAGGTGGCGGACGTAACGCTGATCGGCGGCGACCTGCGCGGCGTCGCGCGGGCGATCGCGCTCAGCAAGAAGACCGTCCGCGCCATCAAGCAAAACCTGTTCTGGGCGTTCGGCTACAACGTGACGCTGATCCCGATCGCGGCGGGCGTGCTGGCGCCGTTCGCGTGGGCGCCGGAGCTTCTGCGCCATCTGCACCCGATCCTGGCCGCGTTCGCTATGGCGGCCAGCGACGTGTGCGTGATCGGCAACAGCCTGCGGCTGCGGCGCGTGAAGCTGGAGAAAAGCAGCGGTTAGCCGTTAGCAGTTAGCGGTTAGCAAGAGCGAAAAGCAGCAGTGAAGCAGCTAAGGGCAGCGAGAACTCGTACGGGCGGTGCATAACAACATCGCCCGTATTTATGTCTCCTCAGATTCAGCATATTATTATTAGAGAAAAAATTTGCAGATAAGAAAGCGAGAAGGAATGATGTTCTCAAAAGATGACTATATTCGCACGCTTATAATTGCAGGCGATCGGATTAAAGATATTCATTATCAATTGCTGCGCGCGCAATATGCTGCCCCTCAAAGGACAGTGACGGCGGGCCAATTGGCTTGGTTAGTTGGACGCACCAATTACCAGCCAATCAACAGATGGTATGGCGAACTAGGACATATTCTGGCGGATGCAGGACTGGCAGAAGTTGGGGAAGCTCCAGATCATTATCTTAAAGATGGTAGCCCGGCTTGGTACAGTTTTTTGTCGGCTGGTAAAGGCAGTCCAGCAGGCTTTCTTTGGACAATGTATCCAGGTCTTGCAGAAGCGCTAGAAGAACTTAACCTGGTTGATATAAGCGACAGTGCTTTGCCAGACGAGATATGTGAGGAAGCCGCTCTTGTCGAAGGAGCCGTTCGTCACATTCAGGTAAACGCCTATGAGCGAAATCCCATGGCGCGTCGCCTCTGTATCGAGGCATATGGTACGCGCTGTTGCATTTGCGGGATCGATCTAGGCGAGGTCTATGGCGAAGTGGGTAGAGGATATATTCATGTACACCATCTAACACCTCTCGCCGAGATCGGCAAAGAATACGAAGTAGATCCTGTTCAAGATTTACGTCCAGTCTGTCCCAATTGTCACGCGATCATTCATCGTCGCGTGCCCCCGTACACCATCCAGGAAGTGCAGAATATGTTGCGTAAAACTAAAGGATAGAGCTTCTCTTTTGCATTCCAACCCAACAAAATGTCTCACAAGCTGTAATGTGTTTTTACCTATGCGATCTATGTGCCGGCCGCTCTTTTTATGTTATCACCTTTCATTACTGGATCGGTCAAAAGTTGCCAGCGGGCGAATCTGCTCGTAAGCTATCGGGGTGTTGGCACGATCAAGGTTCATCACGCGAGGAACCATGCAAGACTTACTGCCCACTTTGCTCGAATACGACCCGGGGATGCTGGCAATCATCGCCCATCGCTGGGACGTAGACCTCGGCAAGCTCGACAAAGAAGAAGCGGCGCGAACCCTGGCGAGCGCGATGCTCGACCCGGAGCACGCCGCCGCCGAGTGGGCCCGGCTGACCGATGGGGAGCGCGGCGCGTTGCAGGCGCTGGTCAGCGCGCCCCAGCACAAGATGCCCGAGGCGCAGTTCAGCCGCATCTTCGGCGAGATCCGGCAGATGGGGCCAGGCCGCCGCGACCGCGAGAAGCCGCACCTGAATCCCGCCAACGCTGCCGAGGCGCTGTACTTCCGTGGGCTGCTGGCGATCACCTACGACCAGGCGAAGACCGGCGCGCAGCGGTTCGTCTACGTGCCGACCGACCTGGCTGCCGTCTTGCCGACGCATGAAACCGGCTTCCAGGTCGAAGCCGAGCCTGCGCCCGCCTACGAGCGTGGCGAATACGAGCCGCAGACCGTCCAGCCCGCGACCACCACGCTGGTCGACGACCTCACGACGCTGCTGGCCTACCTTCAGGTCGTGCCGACGCCATCCGAGCACGCCACGCTGACCGCGCAGATCAATGAAGACCTCGGCACCCGCTGGCTTGGCGAGCCGCACCCCGCGCGGACGGCGCTGCTGATCACGCTGGCAGGCAGCCTGGGGCTGGCGTCCGCTGAGCGCGGCGTCTTCAAGCCAGTCCCGGCGCGCGCTCGCGCCTGGCTGGAGCGCACGCGCCCGCAGCAGGTCCGCGCGCTGGCCGAGGGCTGGCGCGACAGCACGCTCTATAACGACCTGTGGCACACGCCGGGTCTGCAACCCGACGACACCGGCTGGCGCAACGATCCGCTGCTCGCCCGGCAGACGGTGCTGACGTTTCTGGAGATGGTCCCGCCGGACGACTGGTGGCCGGTGAGCGAGTTCGTCCAGTTCGTCAAGGACAACGATCCCGACTTCCAGCGCCCCGCCGGAGATTACGATAGCTGGTACATCCGCGACGCCTCGACGGGCGAATACCTGCGCGGCTTCGAAAGCTGGGATCGCGTCGATGGCGCGTTGCTGTGGTTCATCCTGACCGGGCCGATGTACTGGCTGGGACTGACCGACCTGGGCGACGAGGGCGCGCTCTGCCGCCTGACGGCTTACGGGCGCGCGCTGGTCGGCGCCGCCGACTGGCCCGATCCGCCCGAGGAACCGGAGCCTATCACGATCCAGCCAGACGGCACGATCTTCGTGGCGCGCACCGTCAGCCGCTACGACCGTTTTCAGCTTGCGCGCATCACGGAATGGGGCCCCGCCGGAGATCCGTACGTCTACCATCTCTCGGCGACCGGCCTGCAACGCGCGGCGGCGCAGGGCATCCCCCCGAACGTCACGCGCGCGTTCTTGCGGCGGGCTAGCGGGGCGGAACTGCCACCCTCGATCATCCAGTTGATCGATCAATGGGAGCGAGGCGCGGGCGCCGCCGCGCAAATTCTGCGCGCCGCGGTACTGCGCGTGCCCGCCGAAGAAACCATGCGCTTTGTAACCGAGACGCCGGAGCTCCGCCGCTATCTGGGCGCCTCGCTTGGTCCGACGGCGGCTATCGTCCGCCCCGGACAGGAGCAGAACCTAGCGGCGGCTCTGCAATCTCACGGTATCCTGGTGGAATTTGATGAATCCTGACACACTGACCATGCCTACAACTTTCACAACGCCGCCTCAAGCGCTGCTCGACGCCTTCGCCGAGGCGTTCCCCGACCGCATGCCGGACGTGATCGCCCGCGCGCCGGGCCGCATTAATTTGCTCGGCGGGCACGTCGATATTCAGGACGGGCTGGTGATCAACATCGCCATCGACCGGGGCATCTGGGTCGCAGCGGCGCACAGCCCGAATGGACACCTGCGCCTGCGCGCGATCGACCTGGACGAGTCGGTCACCATCCGCCTGGACGATCTCGACAGCCGCACCGGCATCGAAGGCCGCGAGCTGCCGCGCTGGGCGCGCTATCCGGCGGGCGTCGCGTGGGCGCTGGCGCGGCTGGGCGTGACGGTCAGCGGGATCGACGCGGCATTTCTCGGCAGCGTGACGATGCGCGCCGGGCTGAGTTCGTCCGCCGCGGTCGAAATGGCGTTCGCGGTGGCGTGGCAGGCGCTCGGCGGGTGGACGCTCCCCTGCGCCGAGCTAGCGCAGGCCGGGCGCGAGGCGGAGCGTAGCTATATGGGCCTGGGCACCGGGATTCAGGACCAGTTCACCGTACTGTGCGCGGAGCGCGATCGCGGCTTTTACCTCGACTGTCGCAGCCTCGAAACCGAAACGCTCCCCCTGCCCGCCGACGCCCGCGTGGTGGTGTGCGACACGCTCACCCGGCGGGAACTGGTCGGCTCCAGCTACAACAGCCGCTCGGCAGACTGCAAAGCGGCCGTCAGCATCATCGCGGCTGAGGAGCCGTCGGTGCGCATGTTGCGTGACGTCCCGCTCGACCTGCTGCAAGCCTTCGAACCGCGCCTGACGGCGGATCAGTTCCGCCGATCGCGCCATGTCGTGACCGAGATCGCGCGCGTGGCCGAAGGGCGCGAGCGATTGCTGGCGGGCGATCTGGCTGCGTTCGGCGCGCTGATGAATCGCTCGTACTTCAGCGCCCGCAACGATTACGGCAGCAGCTCCCCCGCGCTCGACGCGATGTGGTTTGCGGCGACCAGCCACCCCGCGTGCTACGGCGCGCGCTACAGCGGCGGCGGGGAAGCGGGCGCGATCGTCGCGCTGGTCGAAGCGGACGCCGTGGAAAGCTTCATCCAGCAGGCTTCGGAGAGCTATCTGGCTCAAACCGGCAACGAAGGAAACTTCTTCACGGTGCGGCCGGTCGAGGGCGCGGGAGTCACCAGCGAAGGTCTATGACCGGCGATCTGCGTCGCGCTTCTGCCGGAACGCCAACCGGCCGCGCATCGCGGTACGGCTTTGACTTCATGACGAAGTGGACGCAGTTTACCCAGCGCGCGCTGACCGACGACTCGCTGCAGCGAGAACGGCGCGGCTTCCGGCGCTGGTTGCTGGCACCCCATATCGCGTTTGTGATCCCCATCGACGAGGAAGCCGTGCGCGCGCAACTGATCGACTGGCAGCGCGGCTTCCTCGACGTGCTACCCTACCAGCCGGAGCCGGTCGAGCGCCTGCACGTCACGCTACACTACGTCGGGCTGCTTCGCACGTCGCCCTGGATGCTGCTTCCGAACACATGGCAGCGCGCCTCGCTCGATGCGATGGCGGCGCGTATAGGTCGAGCGCTCGCCCAGTGCGAGCCATTCACCATCCTGATCGGGCCGCTGAACGCCTTTCCGAACGTCCTGATCGCCGAAGTGCACGATACTGAGGAAGAATGTTTGCGGGCGATGCGCCTGCGCGTGCGGCGCGCCCTGCCGCTGCGTGCGCGTCCCGCTACTCAGTGGAACTACCTGCCGCACATCACGCTCGGCTATTGGGGCCAGCAACTGGTCGCGCCGCTGATCGAGCGCCTGCGTCCGTTCCGTGACGTTGAGCCGGTGCCCCTGCGCGTGTCGCGGCTCCGGTTTACAATCTACTGGCGAAGCCCGCTCCCTGCGACGCCGGACGTGCTGGTCCGCGCCCGCGAAGAGTTGATCGCGGAATACCCGCTCACGCCGCGCGAATGACCCGTTTCCCATCTGCACCCTGAAAGCGAAACCGCCGTGTCTGATACCTCTGCTCCGCCGACCTCGCCCGCCCGCAAGTGGCTTGGGCGCCTGTTCGGGATCGTCTTCGGGCTGGCGCTCGCCTGGCTGCTGGCCGAAGTGCTGCTCCGCGTGCTGTTTTTCGCGCTGCCGCCGCGCTTGCAATTGGTGCTGGAAGAAGTGCGCGTCACGCCGTTCACCGAGCGCCGCCTGCTACCCGATCCGATCTGGCAACCGGACATCGACTATCTGACTATCGCGCGCCCGGTGACGGATTTCGAGCAGTTCGGCTCAGCGGAAGTGCGCTTCACCGTGACGACTGAGCAGCTTTGGGACCAGCGCGGCGCGTTCCGCACGCGGCAGGAGCTGGTGGATCGCTACGTCGATGGCGTGGTCGTGGGGGACTCGTTCGCGTTCTGCTTCACCGACGCAGACGATTGCTGGGTGAACCGTCTCGCGCAGCAAACAGAGCGGAATTTGATCAATCTCGGCGTGGTCAGCACCGGATCGGTCGCGCATGGCCGTGTGCTGCAAGATTTCGGCCTGCCGCTGCGCCCGCCGCTGGTGATCTGGCAATGGTACGGCAACGACGCCAACGAGGATTACGGGCTGGCGCGGCTGCGCGGCGAGGCGCAGACTCCGCCGGACGATGACACGCCGCTCCAACGCGAGCGAAGCTGGCTCGAAGAAAACTCGGCGGTTTATGTGCTGGTGCAAATGCTGCTCGGCAAAGACGATCGCTACGCCGCGTCGCTGCAATTCCTTGACCGTGAGTGGGCGCAGGACGGCGATCTGCGGCTCGGCTTCGGGCGGCCGTACCTGTGGGGCGCGTTCGATCTGGAGCGCCCGCAGAACGCCGAGGGCTGGCAGTTGTCGCAGGATGCGTTTCTCACCGCGAGGGAGCAGGTCGAAGGATACGGTGGGCATCTGGTGATCGTGCTCATGCCCACCAAAGAGCAGGTTTACCGCGAACTGGCGGAGCCGTTGATCGGCGCCGAACGCATGGCGCTACTGGATGACAATTACCAGGCGATGCTCGATTTCTGCGCGGCGGAGGGGCTGACGTGCCTCGATCCGCTGCCGATGTTCGCGGAGCGCGCCGCCGCCGGGGAGCAGCTTTACTACACGACGGACATCCACCTCAACCCACGCGGCAACGCGGCGCTGGCGGACTGGCTCGCCGCGTGGCTGGCGGAGAATCCGGAAGTGTTCACGCTGGACGAGACGACCACACCAGACAGCTAAGGGCCGTGATGCAGCACGCGGGAAACAACATCGCGCGCCACGTGTAGGGGCGGAGCTTGCTCCGCCCGCTGTAATGGAAGAAATAAAAACGGGCGCAGCAAGCTGCGCCCCTACGAAAGCCAATTGTGATCAGCCTTCCGCCCGCCGCATCGCATCCTTGATCGACAGCAGCGGCCACATCGGGCGCACGTCCAGGTCGAGGTCGTCACGGTAGCCGTGCACAAAGCGGAAGTGTCCCGCCGAGGCGATCATGGCGGCGTTGTCCATGCACAGACGCAGCGGCGGATAGCGCACCGGCACCGGGCTGCGCGCGGTCATCTCCTGGCGCAGCGCGAGGTTGGCGCTCACGCCGCCCGCAATCCAGATCTCGGTCGCGCCGTGCTCCGTCGCCGCGCGGATCGTCTTTTGCACCAGCACATCGACCACCGCCGCCTGGAAGCTCGCCGCTACATCCGCGACATTCACCCCCGGCCCAAGCTGGTCCGGCGTCATGCCTTCACCTTTCGGCTCGCGGCGGCCCTCATGGTGTGGCTGGACGGCGCGCAGCACGGCCGTTTTCAACCCCGAGAAGCTGAAGTCGTAGCCCTCGTCGAGCATGGCGCGCGGAAACTGGTACGCCTCGGGGTCGCCGCCTTCCGCCGCGCGCTGGATCGCCGGTCCGCCGGGGTAGCTCAGGCCGAGCAGCCGCGCCACTTTGTCGAACGCCTCGCCCGCCGCGTCGTCAATCGTGCTGCCGAGCATCTCGTACTCGCCGTGCGCGTGGATGGCGACGATCTCGCTGTGCCCGCCCGAGACGATCAGGCAGACGACCGGGAACTCAACCGGCGCGCTGCGTTCGGTCAGCCACAGCGAGTAGATGTGCCCTTCGAGGTGGTTGACGCCGACCAGCGGCTTGTCCGCGCCGAACGCCAGCCCCTTCGCGTAATTCATGCCAACCAGCAGCGATCCCGCAAGACCAGGCCCGCGCGTCACCGCGATCGCGTCGATGTCGTCCAGCGACACGCCCGCTTCGCTCAGCGCCTCACTCACCACCGGACTGATCGCCTCGATGTGCGCGCGCGACGCGACCTCGGGGAACACCCCGCCATACGGCGCGTGCAGCGCGATCTGCGACGCGACCACGTTCGACAGGATGGTTTCGCCGTCTCGCACCACGGCGGCAGCGGTTTCGTCGCACGATGTTTCGATGCCCAGCACCAGCGTCATGATCGCGTGCCTCTCGCTTTGCCCGCCTACCCCTTCAGCTCGATCACCAGGTCATACGGGCAGTCAGTCAGGGACTCCACCGCGCCGGCGTCGTTCAGATAGACCGTATCCTCGATACGGATGCCATACCCGCGCGACGGATAGTACAACCCTGGCTCGATCGTAAACACGCTGCCGCGCTGGAGCCAGTATTTCGCGGTGCGCGTCGGGAAGAACGGCGCCTCATGCACGTTCAGCCCCAGCCCGTGCGCCAGCGAGTGGACGTAGCCTTCGGTCGTGGCGGGTGTGTTCAGCACGGTCGGATGTCCGTGCGCCTCGAACAGCTCGCACACCATGTCCTGCGCTTCGTGCGTCGGCATGCCCACGCGGCACATCTCGATCGAGCGGTCAAATGCCTCGCGCACCAGGTCATAATCCGCCTGGATGTGCTCCGGCGCGTAGCCGATGCACCACGTCCGCGTCATGTCATGAAAGTAACTGCCCGGCAGCCGGGGGAACAGGTCGAATACGATCGTCTCGCCCAGGCGCAGCGGTTGATCGTCCTGCCCCTTGCTGTGCGGAACGGCCGCATCCCGCCCCTGCGCGAAGATCATCCCCTCAGGGTCTTCAAGCCCCTGCTCGAATAACTGCCCGCGCACGTAGCGCTTGACGTCCCCGATCGTGACCGGCGCGCCGTTCGCATCCACAACGACGCCGTCCGCCGCCCGGTGCCCGGCAATCCACTCGCGGGCCGCGCGCATCACCGCGCTGGTCCGGCGCCCGGCTTCGCGCAGCAGCGCGAGCTCATCCGCATCCTTCGTCTCGTAAGCGCGGTCGAAGATGGTGTTGCGCACTTCCTCGGCCAGCAGTTCCACCCGGTCGCCCACGCCCTTTTGTAGCGCCTCAATCGACTTGAGCGCCGCGTTCAGATCGCCCACGCCGTAAATCGCCAGCCGCCCGCGCACGTCAAAATGCTCGAAGATGCGCGCATACCACGCCTGGGTCGCCGCGCTGTAACTGTAATTGTGCTCGCGCAGCAGCGCGGAATACTCGAAATCGTCGTAGGTGTACACTT
Organism: uncultured Anaerolineae bacterium; assembly: GCA_966250245.1. Lineage (GTDB taxonomy): Bacteria > Chloroflexota > Anaerolineae > Aggregatilineales > Aggregatilineaceae > DYGX01. The sequence goes on along the minus strand of CBINGT010000010.1, from coordinate 8,174 downwards.
CCAGGCCGCTCTGCCGCGCCTCGTCCACTTCCATCGGGTTGACGATCAGCACCGGGGCCGCGCCCTGCTTCTTAATCACCATGCCAGACCCGCGCACGCCGTTGCTCAGATACGTGCGATACGGGTCTTCATTCTCGCCGGGCAGAATCAGCAGCGCGTCGATCCCGCGCTCGGCCATCAAGCGATCCAGATCTGATTTCATGGTGCTATGCCCTCACAGGAAGATCGCGCGGCGCTAGGAGTCGGCTCCTGCACGCTCGCGCAAGCGGAGAAAGAACTCGATCACTGCCAGGCTGATCGCCAGCACGCCCGCGATCACCGGGTTCAGCACGCGGGGGATTTGCAGCCAGGCACACGCCACGACGAACAGCCCCAGCCAGATGCTCTGCCGCAGGATCACGCCGCCCGGCACGCCATTCGGCCCGGAGAAGCGCACGTTCAGAAAGCGGACGAAGGGCAGCGTCGTGCCGGTCACCGCGAGGTAAAGGCAGATGAAGAACAGCCAGCGCGGGAATGCAGTCGGCAGCGTCGAGGTGACCAGCAGCCAGATCCCTGCCCAACCGCCGATCGCCATCAGTGCGCCGCCCAGCAACACGCCCTTATGATCGGGCGGCCCGGCGGGAGCAGAGTCGTAATGCGAGATGTCGTCCATGCGCGTCATTATAGCCGCGCGCCGGGGGGATTCCAAGCCAGCTCTACCGCCTCATGAGCCGAATCGCTAGAATCCCGACGGGCAGGTTTTCTACCCTCTGGGCGGCTCGCCGCGCATGGTATAATGCGCCGGTGGAATCGGAAAAGTCCAGTCACGTCAGGGTCTTAGCATGGCCGTTCTCAGCGCGAACAACGTCGCCAAATCGTTTGGCGCGAATGACATTTTCAGCGGCGTCACCGTCGAGATTCCGCACGGCGCAAAGATCGCGCTCGTCGGCCCGAACGGCGCGGGCAAAACCACGCTGCTCGAAGTGCTGATCAAGCGTGAAGAGCCGACCGCCGGAACGGTCAGCCACATGAAGGGGCTGACCATCGGCTATCTGCCGCAGCGCCCGCACTTGGACGGCGCTCGCAGCCTGTGGGACGAGATGATGACCGCCTTCGCGGATCTGCGTGCGCGCGAAGCCCGCCTGCACGATCTGGCGCACGAGATGAGCGAGGCGGAAGGCGACGCCCTCGACGCGATCATGGCGCGCTATGGCGAGCTGGAGCAGGCGTTCGAGCGCGACGGCGGCTACACCTACGAGACGCGCGCCCGGCAGGTGCTTCAGGGCCTCGGCTTCTCGGCGGACGATTACGACATGCCGCTGGCGCACCTCTCCGGCGGGCAGAAGACCCGCGCCCTGCTCGCGCGCCTGCTGCTCGAGTCGCCCGATCTGCTGGTGCTGGACGAGCCGACCAACCACCTCGACATCAACGCGGTCGAGTGGTTGGAGAACTTCCTCAAAACGTGGGATGGCGCGCTGCTGGTCGTCAGCCACGACCGGTATTTCATGGATCACGTCATCAGCACGATCTGGGAGATGGAGTGGGGCCGCGTCGAGGTGTATCGCGGCAACTACAGCCACTACGTCCAGCAGCGCGAGGCGCGCCACGAGCGCCTCATGAGGGAGTACGAGGCGCAGCAGGAGTTCATCGCCAAAGAGGAAGACTACATCCGCCGCAATATCGCCGGGCAGAACACCGCCCAGGCAAAGGGCCGCCTGCGCCGCCTCGAACGCCTCAAGCGCGACAGCCTGATCGCTCCGGTGCGCCGCCAGCGCCACATTCACCTCAACCTGCGGGCGGACCTGCGCAGCGGCGAAAAGGTTCTGATGACCAACGATCTGGTGATCGGCTACGAGCGCGACGAGCCGCTGGTCGAGGTGCCAGACATCACGCTCTACCGGCGCGAGGTTGCAGCCGTGATCGGTCCGAACGGGGTCGGCAAGACCACCTTGCTGAAGACGCTGCTGCACGAGCTGCCGCCGCTCCACGGGACGGCACGCCTGGGCGCAGCGGTCGAGCCGGGATACTTCGCGCAGGCGCACGAAGGGCTGAACCCGGACAACAGCGTGCTCGACGAGCTGCTGACGGTCCGCAATCTGCCGCTGAGCGAGGCGCGCAACTACCTCGCGTCGTTCCTGTTCACCGGCGACGACGTGTTCCGCCCAGTTGCGACGCTGAGCGGCGGAGAGCGCGGTCGCCTCGCGCTGGCAAAGCTGGCGCTGGCTGGCGCGAACTTCCTGCTGATGGACGAGCCGACCAACCACCTCGACATCCCCAGCCAGGAGATTCTGCAGGACGTTCTGGCTGCGTTCGACGGCACGATCCTGCTGGTGAGCCACGACCGCTACCTGATCGACGCGCTGGCGACGCAGATCTGGGACGTGCAGCCGGGCGGGATGACGGTCTTCGAGGGCACATATCAGGAATATCTGGCCGCCCGCCAGGCCGCGCGCGAGTCTGCGTCCGCCCAGGGCGAAGCGCCCGCCGCGCCGGAAAAGCCAGCGCCCGCCACACCTGCCCAACCGGTCCGAAAGACGATGTCCGCCTACGAGCGCAATCGCCGTTTGGCACAGGTCGAAAAATTGATTAACGATCTTGAGGTGCGTCTCGTGAATCTGTCCGGCGAGCTGGGAGACGCCAGCGCCGCCGGAGAAGTTGATCGGGTGCGCGAACTCGGAGAGGCGTACACCACTGCTGAAGCGGAATTGAACGCAGCGCTGGAAGAATGGGAATACCTCATGAGCTGACAGCGCTGCCAGCGGAAGGAGACGCTTTTGGAGCACGCCCCAATCAGTCTGGCAAGCATCGTCGTCCTGGGAATTGGAGCGCAATGGCTGGCATGGCGCCTGCGTCTGCCCTCGATTCTCCTACTCCTGATGGCGGGCTTCCTCGCCGGTCCAATCGCCGGGCTCATCAAGCCTGACGAGCTTCTCGGCGACACGCTTTTTCCCATCGTTTCGATTTCAGTCGGGATCATCCTGTTTGAAGGCGGTCTGACGCTGCGCCTGGTTGACATCCAGGGCATGCGGCGCGTCGTCTTCCGGCTGATCACGATCGGCGCGCTGGTCACGTGGATCGTGGTCGGGCTGGGCGCCTATTTCGTCGTCGGGCTGAGCGGCGAGCTTTCGGTGTTGCTCGGCGCGATCTTCATCGTTACCGGACCGACGGTCGTCATCCCGCTGCTGAAGCACGTCCGACCCGTCGCGCGTGTCGGCTCCATTCTGAAGTGGGAAGGCATCCTGATCGACCCGGTCGGCGCGACGATCGCGGTGCTGGTGCTCGAGGCGATGATCTCTGGACGCCTGAGGAACGGCGCGCTCGGCCCGATCCTTCAGGGCATGGTGGAGACTCTGCTCGTGGGCGTCGTCTTCGGCGCGGCGGGCGCCTGGGTGCTGGTACAGCTTTTCAAGCGCTATTGGGTGCCCGAGGAGCTGCAAAACCCGTTCGCGGTGTCGATCATCGTCGGCCTGTTCGTGCTCTCGAACCAGCTTCAGGCGGAGTCCGGCCTGCTGACGACGACGGTCATGGGCATCGCGCTCGCCAACCAGCGGCAGATCTCGACGCGCCACCTGTCGCAGTTCAAGGAAGACATCGGCGTGTTGCTGCTGTCCAGCCTGTTTATCCTGCTGGCCGCGCGGCTGGACCTGGACCAGCTTTCCACCATAAGCGGGCGCGCGTTGGCCTTCCTGGCGCTGCTGATCTTCGTCGCCCGGCCGCTGTCGGTGCTGGTCTCGACGCTCGGTTCGCCGTTAAGCTGGCGCGAGCGTGCGTTTATCGCGTGGATCGCGCCGCGCGGTATCGTTGCGGTGTCCGTCGCGTCGCTGTTCGCGCTGCAACTGGCGCAGAAAGAAGTCCCCGGCGCAGAAAGCCTGATCCCGATCACCTTCCTGATGGTGGTCGGCACGGTGATCGTCTACGGCCTCAGCGCGTCGAAGGTGGCGGAATGGCTAGGTGTGGCGCAGCCAGTCGCGCGGGGCGTGATGATCGTCGGCGCGCACAGTTGGGCGCGAGAGATAGCGCGGGCGCTGGCCGACACAGGGCGCGAGGTTCGCCTGGTCGACACCAACCGGCAGAATATCCGCGAGGCGCGCCTGGCAGGGCTGGAAGCCGTCTATGCGAACGCTCTCTCGGAGCGCACGCTCGACGAGCTGGATCTCTCCCAGATCGGGAGCATGATGGCGCTGACGTCCAACGACGAAGTGAACTCGCTCGCCGCGCTACACTACGCGGAGCATTTCGGGCGCAGCAAAGTCTACCAGCTTTCGATGCACCAGGATCCGCGCGGGCTGAACCAGCTTGACCTGCAACAGCACGGGCGCTGTCTGTTTGGACGGAATATCACGTTCGAGTACCTGGAGCAGCGCTTCGCCAGCGGCGCAATCATCAAAAAGGTGCGCCTGACGAAAGAGCATGGCTTCGGCGATTTTCTGGCGACGTATGGCGAGAACACCGTCCCCCTGTTTATCGTGGACGAGAGCGGCGATCTCAAAGTGTTCACCACCGACAACGGGCTCACGCCGCGCGCTGGACATACGGTGATCGCGCTGGTCGATCCGGTTGATCCGGCGCTGCCCGAAACCGCCCGGCTTGAGCAGGTCCGCGCGCTCAACAGCACAGAGGGCATGTGATCGTCCCTCACCTCGCCGGTCGCGCGCCAAACAAAACGCGACCGGCGAGGCGCGCGGTCGCGTGATGAGCTGGGGAGGCAGGATTCGAACCTGCGAATGGCGGCTCCAAAGGCCGCTGCCTTAGGCCACTTGGCGACTCCCCATCAGGCGCAGGCATTATACCACACGCCTCGAAGGGCTATCAAGGCGCAGTGCCGTGTGGGGTGCGAGCGCTCCGGTCGCAGCGACGGCGATTCCCCGTAGAACACAGCGTTTGAAAACATAAATCCTGCGCATGAAGTGTGGCAGAGTCGTGCCGAGCAGAGTAGACTCAGACGGGTGATCAATAAGATATTTCCGCCGGGAAGGGCAAGAGGAAGAGAAGCATGGCAGACGATAAGGGCCGTGACAAGGCGCTGCAATCGACGCTGGCAGATCTGACAAAACGGTTTGGCGACGGGGCGATCGTTCGCCTGGGCGACGCCACCCATTTGCAGGTCGCCACCATCCCCACCGGATCGCTGGCCGTCGATATTGCGCTGGGCGCTGGCGGAATCCCGCGCGGGCGGGTGACGGAAATCTACGGGCCGGAAAGCTCCGGTAAGACGACCCTCTGCCTGCACACCATCGCCGAGGCGCAGAAGCGCGACGGCATTTGCGCGTTCATCGACATGGAACACGCGCTCGACCCGGCGTATGCGGCACGGATCGGTGTAGACATCGACAACCTGTACATCTCCCAGCCAGACACCGCTGAGCAGGCGCTCGACATTGCCGAGGCGCTGGTCCGCAGCGGTGCGCTGGACGTGGTCGTGCTGGATAGCGTCGCCGCGCTGGTGCCGCGCGCGGAGCTTGAGGGCGAGATGGGCGACAGCTACGTTGGCCTGCAAGCGCGGCTGATGAGCCAGGCACTGCGCAAGCTGTCGGGCGCGATCAAGCAGTCCGACACGGCGATGCTGTTCACCAACCAGCTTCGCGAGAAGATCGGCGTGATGTTTGGCAATCCCGAGACAACCACCGGCGGGCGCGCGCTCAAATTCTACGCCAGCGTCCGCATCGACATCCGCCGCATCCAGTCGATCAAGGCGGGCGGCGAGGTCGTCGGAAACCGGACGCGCGTCCGCATCACCAAGAACAAGATCGCGCCGCCGTTCCGCGAGGCCGAGTTCGACATCATGTACAACGAAGGCATCAGCAAAGCGGGCGATATTCTCGACATTGCGACCGAGCTGGGCGTGATCGAAAAGCGCGGCGCGTTCTTCCGCTATCAGGGCGAAGCAATCGGCCAGGGGCGGGAAAACGCCAAGCAGTTCCTGCGCGAGAACCCGACTATCGCGATGGAGATCGAAGACGTGATCCGCGACGAATACGGCCTGCCGCCCATTTACAACGTGCCCGCCGCCGAGGGCTAGCACGCCACCACACGCCAGAAAACCCGCGCCGGGGCCGGAAATCGATCCCGGCTTTTTTGTCGCAGCGGGCGCTATGAATTCTGTTCGGAACTTCGATTGTGCTTGTAGAATCATGCAGTTCTGTGCATAATAGGGGCTAGAAAGCGACAGAACGCACGAACCACGGTTGCTCGTGGGGATCTGAAACAAGAGCTAGTTCAGTCATCCATCGCCGCATGGGTGCTCTTCTCTGAACCCCTCACATTTCGGTGTGAGCCATAAGGTCAGGCTCGGGATGAATCAGCTCGGCGTCCGATGGCCGCATCATTCACCAGGCAGCCAGCGCGCATGATCGCCCGAGAATGAATTGGGGTTGCGAAACGATTTCTGCTGACACAGCGGAGATAACGAGCTGTTCAACCAGTGAATCTATGCGGAGTTTTGACATGTAAGAGCGTGCCGGGAGCCGCACAGCAAGGCCGCTCACGAGCGGTCCGCGCTCCCTGTACCACCCCCGGCAAAGTGAGTTTTCCGGGAGCGGTGCCCGCTTTATAGCATAGCTCTCTTGCCCGGACGTCACCGCTCCGCGGTTCCCCGTCCGGCGGGTTTCATTCCTATACGAGCATCGACAAACAGCCGTGGTCGAGTGTGCCAACGGCTGTCTTTTTTAGGGCGACTATGGGGCAGATCATCACGGCGCTGGAACCACAAAAGCGCCATCGAGACCGCGTCAGCGTTTTCCTAGATGGGGAATTCGCGTTTGGCCTGCCCGACACCGAAGCGGCCCGCCTGCGTGTGGGCCAGACCCTTTCGGAGCAGGAAATCGCGGCGCTGCGCGAGATCGATGCGATCAGCCGCGCGTTTGATCGTGCGGTCCGTCTGCTGGCCCGTCGCCCCTATAGTGCGGCGGAAATCCGCCGCTCGCTCGCGTCCCACGAGGTCGCGCCCGCCGTTATCGACGAAGTGCTGGCACGCCTTGAGACGCTCGGCTACGTTGACGACTACGCTTTCGCACAGTACTGGGTCGAGAACCGCGAGCGCTTTCGCCCGCGTGGGGCGCGTGCGCTGCGCTACGAGCTGCGCCAGAAGGGGATCGCAGACGCGATTATCCAGAAGGCATTGGACGGTTTCGACGGCGCCGAATCGGCCTATGCAGCCGCGCAAGATCAGGCGCGGCGACTGCGCGGGCTAGACCGGCGGACGTTTCGCACCCGGCTCAGCGGCTTCCTGGCACGCCGGGGCTTCGACTACGACACCGTCCGCGAAGCCGTGGAGCGGCTCGTACACGAACTCGAAGAAACTGACGGGGACTTTTTTGCACCAAGCGAACAATCAGAGGACACCGACCTAGACGAACCATCCATCGAATGAGGAGTAAGCCCTATGGACATCGTGATCGCCGTGATTGCGCTCGCGATTGGCGTTGGGCTAGGCGTAGGCGGGCTGCTGCTCTACCAGAACACCCAGGGGCAGAACCGGCGCCGCCAGGCTGAGGAAGAAGCGACACGCATCATCAGCGAGGCCCAGAACCAGGCCCGCCAGACGGTCGTGGATGCCAGGGACGAGGCGCTGCGCATTCAGCGCGAGGCCGAGGAAGCCGCCAAGCGCCGCCGCATCGAGCTAGACCGCGAAAGCGACCGGCTCCAGAAGCGGCGCGAGGACCTCGACGAACGCTATGAGCGGCTCGAACAGCGCGAGCAGAACCTCAACAAACGCCAGAGCAAGCTAGACAAACGCCAGAGCGAAATTCAACAGCAGTACGAAATGCAGCTCGCAGAGCTGGAGCGCATCGCCGAAATGACCCGCGAGGAAGCCCGCCAGGAACTGCTGGCGATGGTCGAAGCGGACGCTCGCCAGGATATGGCGCGGAAGATGCGCGAAGTCGAGGAAGAAACCAAGCTTCAGGCCGAAGCCCGGGCGCGGGACATCATCGCGCTCACCATCCAGCGGATCGCCTCCGATCAGGTCAACGAGCTGGCGGTGAGCGTTGTGCCGCTGCCGTCCGACGAGATGAAGGGGCGTATCATCGGCCGCAACGGACGCAACATCCGCGCCTTCGAGCAGGCGACCGGCGTTGACGTCGTGGTGGACGACACGCCTGAAGCCGTGACCATCTCCAGCTTCGACCCGGTCCGCCGTGAAGTGGCGCGCCGCACGATGGAGAAGCTCGTCCTCGACGGGCGGATCCACCCGGCGC
>CBINGT010000009.1:0-21263 GCA_966250245.1 uncultured Anaerolineae bacterium | reverse complement strand
CTAGCCTTAACGGCGCGCGTCCGCTATCATCAAACAGATTACACGCGCCCGCGTGACACGTGAAGGAACGCCATGAACACTCGACCGAGCTGGGGGCTTCTTTTCCTGGGGGCGCTGGTGGTTGCCGCGCTACTGGCTTCGCCGCTGTGGCTGCCAGAGCTTTCGCCCTACATCGAAGAACCGGAAGAAGAAGCGCCCTTTCCCGACGCTTTCTACTCGCTTGCCAGCGAGGCTCAGGAAATTTACAGCCGGATGTACGAGAGCGATCAGCAGATGGCGGTCGATTTCGTCGCCGCCCGGCTGACCACGCCAGAGCCGCTCGACGAGCCGAACCTGCCGCTGATCGACCCCGACCCGGCCAACGTCACCATGCTGCTCAGCGGCAGCTTCGTGACGCTCGACCCGGTGCGCGGCGCGCTGGGAACCGCCAGCCTCTATCGCCTGTCGGACGGGCGGCGGCTGCTGCGCCTGGAAAACCTCGAAGCGATCGGCGGGCCAGAGCTGCACGTTCTGCTGAGCGCCTATCCGAACCCGACGACGAAAGCCGACCTCGACCAGATCCCGCAATACCAGATCGACCTCGGCCCGTTGAAATCCAGCGCGGGCAGCCAGAACTACATCATCACCGACCCGGCCTTTAACGTAGACCGCTACACCAGCGGCAGCGTTGTGCTTTACTCGCTGCCCTACGAGACGGTGTTCAGTTACGCGTCGCTGACGCCACCCCCGGCGTAAGCGCGCTGCAACCTGAAAGGAGTCGCCATGTTCGCTCGCACGACGCAGGTGCCGCCTTTCACCGCGCTCGCCCCGGTCTACGACCGGGCGGGCTTCTCCGAGAACGCCGTACGTGCAGCCCAGCGCTATCTCATCTATGCGCAGGAGCAAGGCTGGGCCGGGCGCCGGATTCTCGATGTCGGCTGCCGGACCGGCGCAGCAAGCCTGTGGCTGGCAGAGCACGATTATCGCGTCACCGGCGTCGAAGAGTACCCCGCGCTGCTCAAAGTCGCCGCGTCACGCTTCAGCACGCGGGACCTCGCGCTGACCAACGCGCCCGACTGGATCGAGTGCGATCTGCGCGCCCTGCACACCATCCCCGGCCCAGCCGATCTTATCCTGGCGCTGGACGGCGTGCTCAACCGGGCAGCCAGCCTGCGCGAGCTTGAGGCGATGCTCAGGGGCATGTACGCCCTGCTAGACGATCAAAAAGGGCTGATCTTCGACGTCGAGACGATCGGCGGGCTGGCAGCGAGCAACCAGGCAGACACATTCACCATCTACGACGACCCGCAAGAGCTGACCATCTACGCGCAGCCGCGCTTCAGCTTTGAAACGCTCGCCCGCACCACCCAGGTGATCATCTGGCAGCGAGCGAACGGTGGCTGGCAGCGCGCCGACGAGTTCCACATCGCGCGCGGCTATCCGGTGCACGCCATTCGCGGCGTACTGGAACGGATCGGGTTCAAGGTATACGCCCTGCTCGACGGCGATATGCAGCCGGTGGATCCGGCGGCGGACCCACCGGCGCGTGTCGTGTTCATCGTGGCGAAGTAGCGCGTCGCCGATCGCTCAGTTACGGACAGGGTGTCGAGCTTGCGACCATTTCGCCGGTGACGACCGCGTGCTCGATGGTCTTTGTGGCCTCGGCGGTCTTCCGCTCTGGCTGTTGCGAAGTCAGCAGGACGACCGAGCCGATGATGATCGCGGCGGCGGCGATTGTCCGCAGGCTGATGTCTTCCCCGGCCAGCGTCGCGCCGAGCGCCAGCGCCACCACCGGGCTGACATAGGCGTAACTAGTGGCACGGGCGGGCGTGGTGTTGCGCAGCAGCCAGATGTACACCGTGAACCCGATCAGCGAGCCCACCACTGCCAGATACCCAAGCGCAACGACCGACTTCAGCGAGATCGCGCTCACGTCCAGCTCCGACCATTCCCCCGCCAGCGTCCCGGCCAGCGCGAGCCACGCCCCACCAGCCAGCATTTCGAGCCCTGTTGCCATCAGCGGAACGCGCGGCAGCGGCGCGCGGCGCGCGTAGAGCGACCCGACGGCCCAGGTGAGCGCCGCGAAGATCAGCGCCACAACGCCAAGCGGGTTCAGGTTCGCGCCACCCACTATGCTCGACGGCCCCGCCAGCAGCGCGATCCCTAGAAATCCGCCTGCCAGCCCGGCAGCGACGCGCCGCGTCGGGCGCCCGCCGCCATAAATCAACCAATCGAGCATCACGGTCCACAAGGGGATCGCGCCGATCATCACCGCCGCGAAGCTCGTTGGGACGTATTGCTCCGCGAACGTCAGGCCACCGTTTCCGCCAAGCAGCAACAGCCCGCCGACGATCAGCCCGGCGCGGGTGTTGAGCCGGGTGGGATTCGGGATGCCGCGCAGCCGCATCCACACATACAGCACGCCACCGGCAAATAGAAAACGCGCCGAGGCCAGCAGGAAGGGCGGCATGGACTCGAGCGCGTAGTGGATGCCGAGAAAGGTGGATCCCCAAACGAAGTAGAGCGTTCCCAGCGCCAGCATCATCTGCCAGCGGGGCGAGAGCTGATTGACTCGCTCGGACATGGTAGGCTCTCCTGCAAAAGCTGACGCAAAGCGCGAATGCCGCGTTCCGGCGGACGGCTGCGAAAGCCAGTGCGCGATCATTTGTACAGGACACTTATGATACTGTGAATCGGCAAACCGCACGTCCGCCATCAGTCGGATTTTTGAGTGGGGCATTAGCCGCGCAACAGCACCCCCAATAAGCAAAAACGGCGAGCGCAGGGCTCGCCGTCAGGGTTTGTCCAGAAGACGCAACTCAGGTCAGATTGGCTTTCGAATCACCCCCCATCCTTCCGACCTTCGGTCGGCATTCCTTCCCCCACAAGGAGGGAAGGAAAAGAACCGCACCGACTCCCCTTCCCTCCTTGTGGGGGCAAGGGGCCGGGGGATGGGGGGATTACCTAGCGCAAACGCCTCGCCAACCTCCCTGAACGCGATCAGGCTTCCGGTTCCGGGATCGGGCGGCAGCACAGCACAAGCTGCTTGGCGGCGAGAACGTCATCCACCCGCCCCACCGGCGTGTTGTGGGGCGCCTCGTGGAGCAGATCGGGATTGGTCCGCGCTTCCTCGGCGATCTTGAGCATCGCCTCGATGAACCGGTCGCACGTTTCCTTCGACTCGGTTTCGGTCGGCTCGATCAGCAGCGCCTCAGGCACGATCAGCGGGAAGTAGTTGGTCGGCGGGTGCATGCCATAGTCCATCAGCCGCTTCGAGATGTCCAGCGCATGCACGCCCTCGACGTCCTTCCAGCGTCCCTCGCAGACAAACTCATGCCCGCACATGCGGTCAAACGGCATCGGATAGACGTCCTTCAGCCGCGCGCGGATGTAGTTCGCGTTGAGCACGGCGTGGTTGGTGACGTCCCGCAGGCCCTGCGCGCCGTTGGCTGCGATGTACGCAAACGCGCGCACTAGCATCCCGAAGTTGCCCCAGAACGCTTTCACCCGCCCGATGCTTTTCTCCGGCATGGTGAAGCCGTAGAGCGGCGGGGTGTCGTCGTCGCCCTCTTCGATCACGGTCACGATCGGGCCCGGCAGGAACGGCGCGAGCTTCTCGTTCACCGCGACCGGGCCGCTGCCCGGCCCGCCGCCACCGTGCGGCGTGCTGAACGTCTTGTGCAGGTTGTAGTGCATCACGTCGAAGCCGAGGTCAGCCGGTTTGGCGACGCCAAGCATGGCGTTCATGTTCGCGCCGTCCATGTACATCAGGCCGCCGCAGCCGTGAATGATGTCCACGATCTCCTGGATGCGCGTCTCGAACACGCCGAGCGTGTTGGGCACGGTGATCATCATGCCCGCCACGTCTTCGCCGCAGACCTCGCGCAACTTGTCAAGATCGACGTCGCCATTCGCGTCCGACGGGATCTCGACCACTTGCAGCCCTGCCATCGCGGTCGTCGCGGGGTTGGTCCCGTGCGCGCTGTCCGGCACGATGATCTTGGTGCGGTGCGCTTCACCATTCGCCAGATGATAGGCGCGGATCATCAGGATCCCCGCGAACTCACCCTGGGCGCCCGCCGCCGGTTGCAGGCTGACGGCCTTCATCCCGCTGATCTCTGCCAGCCATTGCTGGAGCGTGTACATCAGCGCAAGCGCGCCCTGCGTCGCGTTGGGGTCTTGCAACGGATGCGCCAGCGCGAAGCCAGGCAGCCGCGCCATGTCTTCGTTCAGCTTCGGGTTGTACTTCATCGTGCACGACCCGAGCGGGTAGAAGCCAGTGTCGATCGCGTGGTTGAGTTGGCTGAGGCGCACGAAATGGCGCACGACGTCGATCTCGCTGACTTCTGGCAAGTCGAGTTCGCTGCGAAGCAGGTCCTCCGGCAGGGGCGCTTCGGGCACGTCCGTCTTCGGCAGGCTCACGCCGACGCGCCCCGGCGCGCCGAGTTCGTAGATCAACGGCTCAAGCGGCGGGGGAGACGACTCGGCCTGCGTGGTGGTCGGTTGGGTCATTTCAGCAGTTCCCATCTGTCACATCTCCCGCGCCTAGTGCGTATGCTCGTGCCCGATGTGGGCGTCGGGATCGCGCAGCGCCTCGACGAGCGTGTCGATCTCTTCCTTCGTGTTCATTTCGGTAACGGCGATCAGCATCTGGTTGGCGCGATCCGGGTAATCTTGCCCGAGATCGTAGCCGCCGATGATGCCCCAGTGGTCGAACAGGTACTCGTTCAATTCCGCCACCGGGCGCGGGCACGTTACGACGAATTCCTTAAAGAACGGCTTGCTGCGGTCCACGCTGTAGCCTTCGAGCGCGTCGATTTGCTCGGCGGCGTAGTGGGCTTTGTGATACGAAAGCTCGGCGGCGCGGCGCAGGCCGTGTTTGCCCATCGCGCTCATGTAAACGCAGGCCGCCAGCGCCATCAGGCCCTGGTTCGTGCAGATGTTGCTCGTCGCCTTCTCGCGGCGGATATCCTGCTCGCGCGGGCGGAGCGTCATGACGTAGGCCCGACGGCCATGCTTGTCAACCGTCTCGCCGACGATGCGTCCGGCGATCTGGCGGACGTACTTCTTGCGCGTGGCAAAGAAGCCGAGGTACGGGCCGCCGAAGCTCAGCGGGATGCCGAGCGGCTGCCCTTCCCCGACGACGATGTCCGCACCAAGCTCGCCCGGCGACTTGAACAGCCCAAGCGCGATCGGGTCCACGACCATGCACAGCAGCGCGCCCGCGTCGTGAACGGCTTGCGCCAGCCCGCTGAAGTCGTCGATCTGCCCGAAGAAGTTCGGGTACGCCACGACCAGCATCGCCGTGTCTTCATCGAGCATGTCGATCAGATCGGGGATCGTCGCGCTGCCCTTGTCACCGACGAACTTAAGCTCGTTGCCCTGGTGATAGGTGCGCGCCACCGCGCGATACTGCGGGTGGATGCCAGGGCTGAGGATGATCTTCGTCCGCTTGCCACGGAAGTGCGCGCGCGCCAGAGTTGCGGCCTCGGCCAGCGAAGTCGCGCCGTCGTAGTGACTGGCGTTAGCAACTTCCATGCCGGTCAGCGCGCACATCATGCTCTGATACTCGAAGATCGCCTGCAGCGTGCCCTGGCTTAGCTCCGGCTGGTAGGGCGTGTAAGCGGTGTAAAACTCGCCGCGCAACAGGATGTGATTCACGACGCTCGGCACGAAATGATTGTACGCGCCCGCGCCGAGGAAGATCGCGTAGTCTCCGGCGTGCGCGTTGGCGGCAGCCAACCCGCGCATTTCCGCGCTAACTTCCAGCTCGCTCAGCCCGTCGGGCAGATCCAGCTTGGGGAAGCGCAGCGACTCCGGCACGCGGTCGAACAGCTCGTCCATGGAGCTGACTCCGATCGCGGCGAGCATCGCTTCGCGGTCGGCGTCTGTGTGTGGGATGTATGTCATGTACTGATGGCTCCTCAAAGTCCGCTCGCCGGGCGCAGACCGCGCCACGCCCGGCAGAACGCGATCACGCGCGGCTGGCGCAATGCTTGGCGTACGCCGCGGCATCGAGCAGATCGTTAATGTCCGCCGGATTGCTCAGCTCGATCTCGACAATCCAGCCTTCGCCATAGGGGTCGCTGTTAATCGTCTCGGGCGCGTTGTCCAGCGCGGTGTTCACGGCGATCACCTTGCCGCTGGCCGGGGCGTAGACATCCGACGCTGCCTTGACGCTTTCGACCGAGGCGAACACCTCGCCCTTCGTCAGCGTGTCACCCACGTCCGGCAATTCGACAAACACCAGGTCGGACAGATTGTCCTGAGCGTAGTCAGTCAGGCCGATGCGCGCAGTGTTGCCGCTGACGCGGATCCACTCGTCGTTTTCGGTATATTTCAGGTCTTCGGGGGTTTTCCACTCTGCCATGTCGGTAAATCCTTTCTGGAAGTGCGCTACATATATATAAGGTATAACCCAGGTCCGCAACCGGTCGTGCGGACCGGCGGGAAAGGGTCGGGCGATAGCTTGGCCGCTCGGTCGCCCACAAAACACAAGGGCAAACAGACCGGTCTGGCTGCTTGCCCCTGTCATCCAGCCTGAGAGATTCACCCGCGCATGCGGGCTTGCCCCGTCGGCGCGCCCCACCTGGGCGAGGCGCTTTCCAGAGGTAGAAGCGAGCTGCGAGTGCGGGAACCTGAGAGTTTCGCCGGGGTCGCCAGCCGCGCGACACCCCCGCTTGCCCCTTCGGTGGCCGCGTAACGCGGCGCTCTCCCCGCAGCCAGCTTGATTGCGCTTGGCGCTATTCGTCCGCGGGCGGAACCTCCAGCCATTCAAACAACCGCTCGCGCGCTTCGGGCGTGAGGACCATGTTCATCGCCAGATGCCCGGTGGCGTCGGCGACGATCGTCGTCCGCACAAGAAGCTCGCCTGCCGACGAGAGACCCAGCTCCAGATGCGCCTGCCCCGTGCCGACCATCCGCATGACGGTCAGGCGCGCGGTCGGGCGAAGCTGCGCGAAGCTCGTCACGACGGTGCGGAGCCTCGGGCGCAGCGCGATCTCGATCGGTCCGTAGCCCGCCGAGATGCTCAGGTACATGCCCTCGCGCGCAAACCAGAGCGTCGGCCCGCATGGATCGCCGCTGCCCTGGGTAAAAAGCAGCGTGTTGTTTTCGGCGTCGTGGCTGACCGTGTCCAGCGTTTGAGAGTGACGCATCCGCTTGCTCCCCGCGCGCTATGGCGCAGCTTCAGTGCAGCAGCTCCATGCCAATAAGCGCCATTATATCATTTTTCGAAGCGTCACCGAAAGACGAAACGGGTGTGTAAAATGACAACCCGCCCCGAACGCTTCCCGCGCAATTCTCCGCGCCTATTCCGAGCCAGTCAGGCGCAGCCCGAGGATGCCGCTCAACAGCAGCACAAGCGACACGATTTTCAGGACGTCCCGCGACTCGCCAAGCCAGATCATCCCGACGATGGCCGTGCCCGCCGCGCCGATGCCGGTCCACACCGCATACGCCGTCCCCACCGGCAAAGACTTCAGCGCCTGCGCCAGCAGGAACATGCTCAGGAAAAGCGTGACGAGGAAGCCGACCGTCGGACCGGGCTTCGAGAATCCATCCGACTGTTTGAGCAGCAGCGCCCAGGCCATTTCAAACAGCCCGGCAATGACCAGAATCACCCACGCCATGCGAAACCCTCTTGCAGTCCAATAAAGGGGCCGTCCCCTGAAAAACAAGGCCGCTGTTGGGCCGTCCCAACGCGGCGGATCGCGCAGCGGGCTATTATAGAGAATACGCCGGGAAATTCCATCGCGAGCGCGGCGAATCCGCAAGCGGCGCAGCTCACAGATCGCGGCGGATTTCCGGCAAAATTTACGGATAAGCAATTCGCGTAATTCGCGTAGCCTGCTATAATGGTGGCCTTATTCGACCGAGACAAGCCGCACGGGGCCTCGGAGCGGAACACGGCCTCTACACCACGACATCGTTATGTTTGAGTTTTCACTCGAAGCCCAGCACGGCGCCGCGCGGGCCGGTACGTTCCAGACACCGCATGGCACCCTGTCCACGCCGGTTTTCGCTCCGGTCGGCACGCAGGCGACGGTCAAGGCCGTAGAGCCTCGCGAGCTGCGCGAAATGGGCGCTACGCTCGTCCTCGCCAACACGTACCACCTCTATCTCCGGCCGGGCGACGAGCTGATCGCTGACTTCGGCGGCCTGCACCAGTTCATGGCGTGGGACGGGCCGATACTCACCGATTCCGGCGGATTCCAGGTTTTCAGCCTGGGCGATATACGCGAGATCGATCCGGACGGGGTGACCTTCCGCAGCCACCTCGACGGCTCAAAGCACCGTTTTACACCCGAAAAGTCAATTCAGATCCAGCACAATCTCGGCGCGGACATCATCATGGCGTTTGACGAGTGCCCCGTGCCGAACGACCGCTCGTCCGTCTTGCCCGCGCTCGATCGCACACATCGCTGGCTGGCGAGGTGCTATGACGAGCACCTGCGCAGCGGTGACCCCAACCGGCAGGCGCTGTTCGGCATCGTGCAGGGTGGGATCTTCCGCGACCTGCGCGAGCAGTCGGTCGAAGCGGTCACCGCCATCGACCTGCCGGGCTATGCGATCGGCGGGCTGGCCGTGGGCGAAACCAAGGCCGAGATGTACGAAACCCTCGAATACACCACGCCCCTGCTGCCGGAAGACCGGCCGCGCTATCTGATGGGCGTCGGAAGCCCCGAAGACCTGGTGCATGGGGTTGCGCGCGGCATCGACATTTTCGACTGCGTGCTGCCCACGCGCATCGCGCGGAACGGCGCCGCCTTCACGCGGACCGGCCGCATTAACATGCGCAACCAGCAATACGCCGACGACCACGGGCCAATCGACCCGGGCTGCACCTGCTACACCTGCCAGACGTTTACGCGCGGGTACGTGCGCCACCTGGTCAAAGCGTCCGAAATTCTGGGGCACCAACTACTCAGTCTCCACAACTTGCATTTCCTGCTCACGCTGATGCGTGAGATGCGCGCCGCCATTTTGGACGGCACCTTCACCGACTACGCGAAAGAGTTTCTGGCGACCTATGAGCCGGTTGCCGGGACGCAGGAGGGTGTCAGCGCTTTGCCGTTGGGCTGACTGCGACCCAACGCCGCGCCCCTCTCCCAGTCGGTGAATGACCGGCGTTTGCCACGTCTGCGTTCGGTGCTTGCGTGCCGGGCGCCTGACGGCGCAACCCTGGGCCCTGAACCATCTGACCATGCACGGACGATGGATGCCGCTGCATGCGACGAAAGGATTCCTGTGTGGATCTCATAGAAGCAATTCTTCTCGGTATCTTGCAAGGGGCCACTGAATTCCTGCCGATTTCTAGCTCCGGCCATCTGGTGCTTGTCCCCTGGTGGCTCGGTTGGGAAGATCCGCCTCTGACGTTTGACGTCATGGCCCATCTTGGGACCCTGGTGGCTGTGCTGGCTTTTTTCTGGCGCGACTGGCTAACTTTGCTGCGTGCCGGTTGGACCGCGCTCAAGACGCGCTCAATCCAAACCAGCTCCGATCAAGAACTGGATGCCCGCTTGCTACTGCTGTTGATCGTGGCAAGCGTCCCCGCCGCGCTGGTGGGGCTGTTGCTGGAGAGTGTTTTCGAGGAGATCAGCACGCCGCCCGTCGTGGCCGCGTTGCTGCTGGTAACCGCCGGATTGCTCGTCTACAGCGAGCGCCACGCGACCTCGGACCGCACGCTCGGCAGCTTCACCCTGCGTGATGCGCTGACCGTTGGCCTGGCACAGGCGTTTGCAATTCTCCCTGGCATTTCCCGCTCCGGCAGCACCATCGCCGCCGGAATCACACGTGGGCTGCCGCGTCGGGAAGCGGCGCGCTTCAGCTTTTTGCTGGGCACGCCGATCATCCTGGCCGCAGGGGGGAAACAGGCGCTTGACCTGATCCTCGGCAACGAGCCGCTCGGCGAAGGCATGGCGCTCGCCTTGCTTGCCGGATTCCTCTCGGCGGCGATTGTCGGCTATGCATGCATCTGGTTCCTGATGCGCCTGCTCCAGCGCAGGCGGCTGTACGGGTTTGCGATCTACTGCGCGGTCTTCGGCACGCTGAGTTTGCTGGTAGCCCTCTTGTCATGAGAGGGGAGGCATGAAGCGGGCCAAACGCACCATCGTCATACTCAGCCTCGCACTGGCCGGATGTCGCGGGACGATCGGGCCACCGTCGGCCACGCCGGACGTCCTCAGCCTGCACATCCTGACGACTCCGGCGACCACGGCGCTGATCCAGGAGCTGGCCGCGGAGTACGCGCCGCGCGACGCCGTCGTGAACCTGCGCAGCGTGACGCTGAACTGGGACGCGATCGAGCAGCAGCTTCTGGCGGGCGAGGCGAGCTATGCGCTGACGACCTATCTGCCGCCCGTGCCCGGGCTGTGGACCGCGCCGATCGGCTATGATGCGCTGGCGATCATCGTGCCGTCGACGCTGTCGCTCGATGCGCTCACGCTCGACCAGGTGCGCCGCCTGTTCCAGGGGCAAATTGCCGACTGGGACGAGATCGGCGGGCCGTCGCTGCCGGTGACGGTCGTCGTGCAGACGCCAGACTCCGACGCCAGCCGGGTGTTCGACGCCCAGGTGATGGGCGGCCATCGCGTAACGCTCGGCGCGCGCCTGGCGTTGAGCAACGCCAGCATGGTCGAGCTGGTCGCCCAGACGCCCGGCGCGATCGGCTATGTCAGCATGTCGGCGCTCGGAGATGGCATCCGCACGGTCCCGCTGCGCGCGGAAAATGGCCCGGCCGTCACGCTCAGCCGCGAAAGCGTGACCGGCGGCGATTACCCGCTGCGCGCGCCGATCGTGGTGACGGGCCTCAGCGAGCCGGAACGAGACAGCGCCTATTACGCGTGGTTTGCGTGGATGCAAAGTCCCGAGGGGCAGGCGGTTCTGAGCCGCCGGTACGCGCCGCTGCACCCGTAAGCCGGACGCACCCGACAGTTTCCCTGGGAATTTGGTCGCGTTTGTATACGCCAAGTAACATGTTGGCGTATAATAGCATTGACCCACGCTCCGCGTGACAGGTGTGGGCGCTCTGCCTTATATCGCAGCAACCACCGGGGAGACAACAATGAAGCGATACCTATTTCATTTCGTTATTGTACTTTCATTACTCCTGGGCGGCGCTGTCCATCTGGCGTCTGCGCAGGATGTCGGATTGAAGGCGGTCACACTCGTAGATGCGTCCGTGTACGAAGCTCCCGATGCAGCGGGCGAGCCGATCGGCACCCTTATGTCCAACACGGTTGTCACGCTGCTGCGCACCGATCCCTCGGGCGCGTGGCTAGAGGTGGAAACCGGCTCGGGTGCGGGCTTTATTCAGGCAGAACAGGCGGTCATTCTGACGCCCGCGCCACTCGCACCAACTGTGATGGTCACATCTCAGAGAGCAGGCGCTCCGATCTTTGACGCGCCGAGCATGGCAGCCGAATTGGTCGGGTCGGCGTCGTTCGGGGACACCGCCAGCTTGCTGGGCGAGAGCGGCGAGTGGGCGTATGTCACCACCTGGGACGGGCTGTCGGGCTGGTCGATCGGCAGCGCGTGGGAAGTGATCGGCGACCTTGAACCGGCGCTGGTCAACCTCGCCGCCACCGACGCGGCTGGCCTGTTCGTGGACGCCAACATCAACGCCGATCTGGCCGGGACGCTTGAACAAGGGCAGCTTGTGTACATCACGGGCGAGACGTCCGCCAACTTCGCCCAGGTGTTGACCGCCGACGGGACGACCGGCTGGATGGACAATCGCTACCTCTCTCCGCTGCCGCACGCGTTCGTCAGCGCGCAGGTCGGCAGGCAGTCAGACCCGGCGCTCTACGCGCAGCCGCAGTTCGGCGCCGATCTGGTGGCGACGCTCGAAGCCGGAGCCACGCTGACGGTCCTCGACCACCCGGACGAGTTCTGGCTGGAAGTCTACTCGCCAGCGCACGGCATCGCTTACGGCATGGCGAACCAGTTCAGCCCGGTGTACACAACCGCTGAGGTCCAGGTGGATGGCGCGATCGTGCGTGAGGGCCCCAGCTCCGAGCAGTTCAACGCTATCGCGCAGGTCAGCGCGGGCACGGAAGTGGTTGTCGTCGGCACCAACGAGGACGGCGACTGGGTGAAGGTTCTGCTGCCGTTCGAGGAAATCGACTCGCCGTTCCGAGGAGTCGAGGGCTGGATTGCAACCTTCCTGTTCCAGGATGCGAACGGTGAAACGAGCCTGAACCTCGACATTCTGTCCGTGGTTGAATAGACGCCGTATCAGACAAGACACAAAACCACAGCGCCCGATCTGGAGTGCCAGATCGGGCGCTTATGTTAAAATACCCGGCGCGGCAAGCCACGCGGTCGAACCGGCTTGCCGCTTACTGCGTCCGATTGTTTGGATTTGGTTGGCTATGCGTGTAATATCTGCATCGGCCAATGTAAATCGCCCATTGCTCGCTACACATTGTTAAAGACCATGCAGCTCATTCGCATCGGATCGCTGGTTCTGCTCGGCCTTGCGCTGGTGGGAACCCACTCGGGGCGCTCGTCGGCGCAGGAGCCGGACACCTTTCCGCGCACCGTGACCGACCCATCCGGGCGCCGCGTGACGGTCGACGTGCCGCCGCGCGTGATCGCGTTGATCGGCGACGCGCCCGAAGTCCGCGCGGTGGTCGAACCGGCGGCGTTGCGGCACAGCGATCCCCTGGCCGACCCGCGCGCGTTCGACTGGTCGGATGTCGGGCTGCTGGTGCTGTCGGACCTGTACGCGGCGATCAACCCGGCGTGGCTGGACGAAGCGGAAGCGCGCGGCATCCCGGTATTTCTGTTGAGCGAGACGGCGAGCCTGGACGATTGGCGCGCGACGATCGAAGCGCTCGGCCAGGCCACCGGGCGCGAGGATCGCTCGGCTGCCGCATTGACCCGCCTGGAAAACCGGCTGAAACGCCTGGCGGTGCGCGTCGCCAGCCGCCCGATCCGCCGCACGCTGGTGCTGTCGCCGGAAGGCTACACTTTCGGACGGGATACGTTGATCGGCGACCTGCTGAACAGCGTGGCGGCGCGGAACGTCGCGGCGGAAGCGGGCTTTGACGACTATCGCCAGATCGACACCGCCACGATCCGCGAGCTGGCGCCAGACGCGATCCTGCTCTCCCCGACGTGGACCAGCGAGCAGATCGCGCAGTTCCGCGCTGACCCTGCGCTGAGCGACGTCCCGGCGTTCCAGCGGGGGCAGATCTTCCGCCTGCCGTTCTCCCCCACCCTGCCCGACGACCCCGCCGCCGCCGCGTTCGCGCTGGCGTTGCTGCTCCACCCCGCCGCCCTGCTGCACTAAGCGCCCGCCTGCCATCGCGCATCCGCCCGCCGGGCGCCGGGCAGGTCGAGCGTCAAATACGCTATAATCACGGTAACTCTCACACGAACCGGCCCACGAAAGGACACATCATGCACCGTAAATTGATCAGCATCGGATGTCTGCTGCTCGCGCTGATCGCCGTTCCGTTCGGCGCTGCACGCGCGCAGGATGGGGGCTTCGGCGCGGAAGAACAGGCGGCGCTCGACTCTGCCCGGAGCGCGGTGGAAACGTTCTTCACAGCGCAGACGTACACGGTCAGCCACACGCAATCGCTCGCACAGCAGATCGCCGTCTCGCTGGGCACAGAAGCGATCACCATCGATCAGACGATCGACCAGCAGGGCACGACGACCAGCGAACGCCAGCCCGACAACCGGTTCGACAACCAGACCAGTACGCTCGACCAGACGATCACCCAGACGCTACGCGGCGCGCAGCCGGGGCAGGAACAAACACTGTCCCTGGCGCAGACGCTCGACATGATCGTTCTCGACGACCGGGCCTATCTGCGCATTACTACCGACGACCCGCAGCTTGCCGGGTTCTTCCCCGAAGGCTGGGTTGACATCACCGAGGGCGCCGAGGCGTTCCCCGGCATGGAGCTTTACGATATCGAGCAGCTTCTGGCGAGCAACAGCAGCGAGTTCTCCGCCGAGATGTTCGAAGCGCTGTTTGGCGCGGTCAGCGAGGTGGAGCTACTGGAATCCGAGACGGTCGGTGACGTCACCGCGCGGCGCGTCCGCTTGGTGCTGGATCCGGTGGCGGCCTTCTCCGGCGAAGGCTCCGCGAGCCTGCGCGAGATGTTCAACGCCGCCGCGCTGCCAATCGACGTCGACGGGCTGATCGAGGTAATCTTCACCGACGAAGACACGCACTACGAAATCACCCTGCTTTTAGGGGATGAAGACGGTGCGCTTTACGGGTATGATGTGATATTAGACATGGACATCGCGATCCCCGCCGAGTTGGTGACCGATCCTTCGCTGGCCGGGGCGCAGATGTCCCTCGCGCAACAGAGCGTGAGCACGCTCCGCTTTTCCAATCTGAACGAACCGGCGGACATCTCTGCGCCGCCGCTTGAGGAACCTGAAACCGAGGGGTAACGAAGCAACACACATGGATCGCCGTTTGTATCGCGTCACTTTGCTCGCCATTCTGGCGGTGATGGTGCTCGGCGGGGCCGGGCTCTCGCAGGCGCAAGACGACGCCCGCGAGCGGATCAGCGCCGCCTACCGCGCCGTTCAGGAGTGGCGGTCGTACCGGGTTGAGGTAGACGAAACGTCCGACTACGCCATGACCGCGCAGGGCCAGCAGGCTGCCACCTGGCAGCGGCGCGAGCGCGACCTGGCGCTGGCCGGTGCGTACGACGTCGCCAACCGCGACAACGCGCGGATCGTGCTCGAACTCAGCAGCCGCGTCTCCGGCTCGACCGAACTAGGCGGCACGCAGACGCCCAACTCGTGGGAACTCGATCTGAACGTTGCGCGCGCGGAAAACGGTGTGTTCTGGCGGGGCACGCTGGAAACCGACCCGGCTGAGGACTTTACGCTGCCCGAGTCGTGGGCGCCGTTCTCGGCGGACGAAGCGGACGAGGTCCCCGCGCTGGCGGACCTGACGCTGAGCCGCTATCTGCTCGAAGACAGCGCCGACCCGTTCCTGGTCGATGCCGAAACGTGGCTCAACGCGGCGGAGAGCATCGAGGGCCCGCGCTCCAGCCGCAATATATCCGGCGATCTGTACGTCATGACGATCAACGCCGAGGACATACCGGACCTGTTCGCGGGCCGGTTCCTGGCGCTGACCGAAGGGCAAAACGCGCTCGTCGGGCGACAGGACCTCGTCAACCAGCTTGCCGAAACCGGCACGGTAATGTGGGGCGTCGCGCTTGACCCGGTTACCAGCCAGCTACTGGCGCAGTTCATCCAGATCGACATCGAGGCCGAGCTCGACAGCAGCCTGCTCCAGTCGCCCTACACGACCATGTCGCTTGCCTTCCGCAGCGATCAGACGGTCGTCTTCAGCGGCGTGAACGAAGCGATCACCCTGCCGGACGATCTGCCGCAGTCCTGACCGCCGCCCACTCTCACGGATCAAAGCGCCCCGACTCACGCAGCCGGGGCGCATTTGTATTCGGTGATGAAGGTGGGCGGGGACCGGGCGGCTGGCAGTCACCTGCTCCCACGCGCGTCACGGCTCCACGACCGGCACCAGATCGCACGCTCCCGCCCGCTCAACCGTCGTGATCGTGCCGGAGAACCAGCCAAGCTCCCCGTCAAGCCGCGCCAGCCACCACGAGCCATCCGCCGTGCGTCCAAGCGCCGGAAGGCTGAGGCCCGGCGTTGTCTTGTCGATGGCAGGCCAGTCCAGGCCGGGGCCGAGGCGCATGTTCACCTCGGCGGTGAAGCGTAGCCAGCAATCGACCGGCGTCGCAGTCGGCGCGGGGCCGGGCACGCCTGCTTCCTGGAAAGTGTCCGCCAGCACGCATGCGTTATAGCGCTCGCCGATCTCGACGCGATAATCGACCGTGCGGTTAGGATCCGGCTGGCGGATGACCTGCGTTTCGTCCATTCGCAACAGCTCAAGCAACTCCTCCAGCGGGCTGCCCTTGCTCAAGCCGGTGTAGTCGTAAATGACGCTCCCCTCGCGGCGGACCGGCGTCTCGCCTTCGACCACGCGCGGCGCATACCCTGCCCACGCCAGCCGGTCGGCAGCCACGTCCGCAAACCCGGCGTAGAGGTAGGATGCGTCCACGATCTCGACGCTGACAGCCGCACGGCTGAGGCGGTTCTCGGTCGGCGGTGTCAGAAAGTCCCGCAGCAGCCGGAGCAGTTCGTCACGCACCGGAAGCTGCACCATGCGCCCATCGTCCGGCGTCAGGAAGGGGCGATATTCTACGCCGGGCGATCCGCTGTAGCGCGCGATCTGCGACGGCTCCAGCGACAGGGCGAGCGGCACGTAGCCGGTCAGGTCGGCCAGGCTCATGTCCGTTTCGACGATCTCCAGCAGCTCCGGCCCCAGCGTGGTAAGCTGCTCGAACAACCCCTCGGCGCGCGCCTGCTGCCACATCGCACGCAGGACGTCCATCTGCCGCCGCCCGCGATCGAAGTCGCTGGTGGACTGGCGGCTGCGCACGTACCACAGCGCCATGTCCGGCGAGAGCGTCCGCCGCCCGATTGGCAGCGTGAACAGCTCCCAGTTTTCCTCTTGCGACGGGTCGAGGGTCGGATCGATCAGCCGCCAGTCGCGCAGCGCGCAGTCCACGCTGATTGTCAGCCCGCCCATGAGGGTGATAATCCGCTCGAAGTCTGTGAAGTTGACCATGGCATAGTGGTCGATCGGCAGGCCGAAGTTGTAGAGAAACGTCTCTCGCAGCAATTGAAACGCGCCGTCCGGGCCGCCATCCCGCGCGCCGATCTGGTACACCAGATTGATGCGGTCCACCGTCGCGCCGGGGATGTAGACGAACAGATCGCGCGGGACGTGCCACAGCGCGACGCTCCCTACCCGGCGGTTGATCGACACCACGATCATCACGTCGGTG
The DNA here is from genome assembly GCA_966250245.1 of uncultured Anaerolineae bacterium. Taxonomy (GTDB): domain Bacteria; phylum Chloroflexota; class Anaerolineae; order Aggregatilineales; family Aggregatilineaceae; genus DYGX01. Next base: position 4,425 of record CBINGT010000009.1, on the reverse strand, counting down.
CGTGGCATCTGGCTGGTGGACGTGTCCGCGCCGAGCAGCAGGATATTCTGGATTGCGTCGTCGGTTTCCAGCGGCTCAACCGGCTCGGGGATGGGAATGATCGGCGTCGGCGTGGGGAACGCGGGCGGCTCCTGGGCAGACGTCCGTAGCGCGCCCGCCAGCACAATTGCCGCGATCAAGGCAAGCGCCAGCCCGCGAACCTGGCGGGCGCAGCGCGGTGCATGGCCGCTCATTCGAACGATTCCTTTCCTTAATATATATGGAGTAATTCGGAGAAACCTCACCCCTTACCCCCCGACCTCTGGCTCCAGAGGTGAGGTTTTGCTCGCTGGTTCACGGCGGATTTCTACCATTTAGCCGTTTACAGGCTGCCAGCCGAGCAGCAAGTAGCTCAGAAGCCACAACGCGGGACCCGCCAGCAGCCACAGCCAGCGCATGATCCCGGTAAACGAGAGCAGGCTCCAGGTAACCGGCTGATCGGGCATCCCGAACACGAGCCGGTGCCACGCCAGCGCGACAAAGATATTGGCTGCGGCGGCGCGCTCTAGTCCGTATGACTGCCCGCTGGCGAACATCGCGAGCAACAGCGTCAAGATACCAATACGCCACGACGCGGGGATGACAATCCGCTCCGTGCTCGGCCACAGCGGCGGTATGCGCGCGAAAGCCAGCGCCAGCGCGAACACCATCACCGCAACCTGAACGCTCCGCTCCAGCGCCTGCATGCTCAGCAGGCCGCGCCACGCCAGCCGCAGCGCGCTGTCAAATGTGTACGCGAACGACGACAGGCTCCACCCGATGAAGTCGTCCGGCACGCGCTGGCGGTGGATCATCAGCGGCCAGAGCGGATAGTGCCCGCTTCCCTGGTAGAGCCACGCCGCTGTGCCGAGCGCCACTCCCAACGCGCCCAGCAGCGGCGCCCAGGCCGGGCTGGCGTCTTCGAGCACCAGCCGCAGCGTCGGGCGCGGATCGTCTTCCGGGCGGATCCACAGCCGCGCGGCCGTCAGCCCCAGCGACCACAACGCCAGCGCGGGAACCAGGAGTAACCCGCGCACGTCCGTCAGCCCGACGAGCACGCCGATCACCAGCGCCAGCAGGGCAGCCGCTCGCGGCCTGCGCTCGCCCGCCCGCGCCGCCAGCACCAGCAGCCCGCTCAACAGCAGGAGCAGCGACTCCACGCTGCCGACGTACAGCCAAGCTCCAAACGGCAGCAGCGCCAGCGCCATAAGCGACAGCGCGCGCCGGTGCCCGGTCAGCGCCTGGAAGACCGGCACGAGCAGCACGAACGCCAGCCCGTTCACGATCAGCCCGCTACACTCCCCGCCGCCGAGCGCGAGCGCGCCCGCCGCCAGCGCGGGGAACAGCGGCCACCAGCCGCGATCGTTCGGCTGCGAATAGTGCAGCGGCATCAGCGCCGGGTCGTAGTCGCTGTAGCCGTTGAGCGCGATCCGCATGTAGTGGCGCGCGTCGCCTGCGAAGTAGCACGTGCCAGACAGCGCAGTATAGCGCGGGTCGATCCGGCGCACGCCCTGGTCGAATGCTGCATTGATCGCCGTGCCGCAGATCAGGAACGCGATCGCCAGCCCAGCCATCGCCAGCAACACCGCGCGCCAGGGGTAGCGCCGCAGCGCAACAGGAACTTTTCTGATGGCGTGCATCCTCGATGCTAGCGTGTACAATCTCTAGTAGATCACGTCTATACGCGCGGGTCCCACCGGACCCGATCGCGAGTGTAGTGGATCCTCGGGCTTTACGGCAACTAATCGGGAGATGCCATCTATGGGCATCCAAAATCTGGCGGGCCAGTCAATCGGCCAGTACGAGCTACAAGAGCTGCTTGGGCTGGGCGGGATGGGCGCCGTCTACCGCGCATTTCAGCCGAGTCTCAAGCGATCGGTCGCGATTAAGATTCTGACCCCCGCGCTGGCCCAACAGCCGGGATACCTCGAACGCTTCAACCGCGAGGCAGAGACTGCCGCCGGGCTGGAGCACAGCCACATCGTCCCGATCTACGATCACGGCACCGAGAACGGCACCAGCTACGTCGTGATGCGCTACCTGACCGGCGGCACGCTGGCCGACCGGATGCGCCGCCAGCGCGACGAAGGGCTGCCCATGCCCTCGCTCGGTGAGGTCGCGGAGCTGCTCGGGCAACTCAGCAGCGCGCTCGATTATGCCCACAAGCAAGGGATCGTGCACCGCGACATCAAGCCGAGCAACATCATGTTTGATGAGCACGGCAACGCTTACATCGTGGACTTCGGTATTGCGAAGCTGATCGAGGCGACCGAGTCGCTCACCGGGACAGGCGTCTCGATGGGCACGCCCGCCTACATGGCGCCGGAGCAATGGACCGGCGACCCCATCGGCCCAGCGACCGACCAGTATGCGCTCGGCGTGATGACCTATGCGCTGTGCACCGGGCACCCGCCGTTTGAAGGCCCGACGCCCTATGCTCTGATGCATAAGCACCTCAACGAGAAGCCGATCCCGCCGCACTACCAGCGCACCGACCTGCCCCAGACCGCCGCGCTGGTGCTGGAGCGCGCCCTCGCGAAGCGGCCCGAGGAGCGTTACCCCACCGTCAGCGACTTTTCGGAAGCCTTTCGCAATGCGATCGAGGGAGCGACGGGCGAGCAGACGGGGTTCTTTACCGTGCCGGTGCAGCACGAGCCGAGCGCCATCGGCCCGCTAACGCCGCCCAGCCAGGGCAGCGGCGCCGCTCTGGCCACCACCGTCCGCCGCATCAAGCCAATGTGGGCGCTGGCGATCGCGCTCGGCGTGCTGGCGGTGCTGCTCGGCGTGGCGGTGATCCTGCTGCTCACCAACAATCCACCGCCCACCGACCTGGCGGGCGAGCAGACAAACATCGCGCTGAGCGCGGTCGCCCTGGCGGAGACGCGCACGGCGCTCGATGCGCTGGCGTTCCAGCAGACGCAATCGGCGCTTGAATCGCAGTCCGTTCAGGAGACGCAAATCGCGCTCAACGCCACGCACACCGCCGAAATCCCGGACATGGCGCCGCAAACAGAAGGCGAGGCGCTGTTGCTGACGGCGACCGCGCTCAGCCTGCTTGACGCTGAGACGGAAACTGCGCCCGCCACGCCGACCGAGACGCTTCCCCCAACTGCCCCCCTGACCGCCACGTTCACACTGCCGCCCAGTTCAACGCCGATCGCGGTCCTCTCGCCTGAGCCGACCTGGACGCCCATCCCCCCGGCTGAAGGTGCGGTGGACTCCGCGCTGATCGCGCCGGACTCGCGGCAAACAGTCGCCGTTCCGGCGGGGTGCCGCACGGCGGGGATCGAGCCGCCCAGCCTGACCACCAACGACGAGGTCGTAATTACGTGGAGCTGGTCCGCGTCGCGCTATGCGCTGCTGCAAGACCACATCGAGCGTGCACGTTACGAGGTTGACCTCGATCAGCGGCCGCTGCTCGACTGGCGCGACCACATCGGCCAGCCGGAACGTCGCGGCCAGTTGTGGATCGTCTCGTGGCGCTATCCGGTCGGGCGGCTGGCGCCGGGCGAGCACGTCATCACGTATCGCCTGCAATGGACCGAGCCGGTCTACGATGGCACGCAGCTCTACGGCCCGTCAACCGAAAACCCGGAAGAAGACGGAAGCTGCGTCTTCTACGTGGTCGAGCCGGAGACAGACGCGGGCAGCTAGCCCGCTGCGCTCGGCGGCGCGACGCTTTTAAGCTGGTGCGCGCTGGTGAAGTAGGCGCGATACGTCAGGTACGCGGCGATCAGCCCGGTGAACGACACCGCCCCCACGATCATGTACATCACGATGATCTGAAGCTGCACCGCTTCGAGCGGCGATGCCCCTGCCAGGATCATGCCGGTCATCGCGCCGGGGAGCTTGATCAGCCCGGTCGTCTTGGTCGTGTCGATGTGCGGGATCATCGCGCTGCGCAGCGCCCGTCGAAACTGCGGGTGCGACGCCTGGCGGCTCGTCGCGCCGAGCGCCAGCCGGGACTCGATCAGCACGCGGTTCTCCATCAGATCGACCGGCATCCGGTCCAGAATCATCGAGGCGACGGACATCGAGTTGCCGATAATCATGCCGCCGATGGGGATGATGGCCTGCGGCTTGAACTCGAACACCCCGAAGACCACCAGCACGGCCAGCGTCGCAACCGAGCCGAGGCTGATGGACACAAACGCGATCGCGCCCGCCGCCGGAGTGCCATGCCCGCGCCGCGCCGAGGTCCGCGCCGCGATCGTGATCATGATGCCGAGCAGCAGCGCCGTCCACAGCACGCTCTCCTGATCGAAAATCAGCTCCAGCACGTAGCCGATCGCGACAAGCTGGATAAAGCTGCGCACGGTAGCAACGGCAAGATCCCGCTCCAAGTCGGCGCGCTGCCAGCGCGAGATCACGCCCGCCAGGATCACGAGCGCCAGCGACCGCCCGATC
>CBINGT010000008.1:0-21355 GCA_966250245.1 uncultured Anaerolineae bacterium | reverse complement strand
CCGGCCGTTTGAGCGGGTGCTGTCGCACGCACCACCGATGTACGACGAATTGTGGACGGCAGCGAAGGCGATGTATAAGCTGGAGCCGGGGGTCGCGGACGGCGGTGAGCTGACCGTCTACGCGCCGCACCTGCGCTCGGTAAGCGTCGTCCACGGGAAGCATATCTTCCGCATCGGCTACCACGTGCGCGACTACTTCCTCAAACAGTGGGAGCAGTTCGCGGACGTGCCGCTGGGGGTGCTGGCGCACAGCACGCACCTCAAAGGCTCCGGCGTGTTTGAGGATGGCGTAGAGCGCCCGCGCATCCGCGTGACGCTCGCCTCGCAAATCTCCCGCGAAGATTGTGAAACACTCAACCTCGGCTATGCCGACCCGGCGACGATTGACCCCGCCGAGTGGCAGGGCCGCGAGGATGAGGGCGTGGTTTACATCCCAAAGGCGGGCGAGCATCTGTATCGTGTCCGCTCCGAGGGGCGCTAGAAGGCGCAAAAAGTGTTTCTTGCTGAGGTTTCGCGCCGGTGGAACGGCGCGACCTGAAAGGTGGAGTTGAAGATGGCTGGTTTTCAGATCGGAATGATGGGTTTAGGCGTGATGGGAGCGAACCTGGCGCGCAACCTGGCGTCGCACGGCTTCACCGTCGCCGGATACGACCTCGCGCCGGAAAAGCGGTCCGCGTTTGCGGCGGCGGACGCAGCGGGGGCGCTGGTGGCGATGGACGACATCCCCACGTTTCTCGCCGCGCTGGAGCAGCCCCGGAAGATCATCCTGCTGGTGCCGTCGGGCGTGGTGGACACGGCGATCGAGTCCCTTAAGCCGCACCTGTCGAAGGGCGACCTGCTGATCGACCTGGGCAACAGCTTCTTTCTGGATACTGAGCGGCGCGCGCGCCTGATGGAAGAGGAAGGGCTGTATTACTTCTTCGGTGCGGGCGTGTCGGGCGGGGAAAAGGGCGCGCTGCGCGGACCGGCGATCATGCCGGGCGGCGACATCGAAGCGTACAAGCTGATCGCGCCTGCGTTTCAGGCCATCGCCGCGAAGGTCAACGGCGAGCCGTGCGTCGCGTATATCGGGCCGCGCGGGGCCGGGCACTACGTCAAGATGGTGCACAACGGCATTGAGTACGGCATCATGCAGGCGATCGGCGAGGTGTACGACCTGCTCAAGCGTGTCGCTGGGGCGACCGCCGACGAGCTACACGCCGCATTCAGCGCCTGGAATCAGGCTGAGCTGAACTCGTATCTGATCGAGATCACCGCCGAGATCTTCGCCCGGCGCGACGACGCGACCGGCCAGCCACTGGTTGAGCTGATCCTCGACGAAGCCCAGCAGAAAGGAACCGGCAAATGGACCAGCCAGAATGCGCTCGACCTCGGCGTGCCGACCCACACGATCAACGCGGCGGTTGAGGCGCGCATTATCTCTGCGCACCGCGACGAGCGCCTGCAAGCGGCGAAGGTCTTTCCGCCGAACGCGCCGAGCTTCACCGGCGATCGCGCCGCGCTGTTCGAGGACGCGCGCGCTGCGTTGTATGCGACGGTGCTGTGCGCCTACGCGCAGGGCTTCGGCATGATGCAGGCGGCGAGCAGCGAGTACGCCTACAACCTCAACCTCGCGGAGATCGCGACGATTTGGCGGGGTGGGTGCATCATTCGCGCCGGACTGCTCGAAGATATCCGCGCGGTGTTCGGCGAGCAGCCCGATCTGCCAAACCTGCTGCTCGCGGAGCCGTTCCGCAGCGCGATCGACCAGCGGCAGGATGCGTGGCGGCGAGTGATCGCGCTGGCCGTACAGCACGGTGTGCCGGTCCCGGCGCTGGCCGCGTCGCTGGCGTACTTCGACGCGTACCGCTCCGAGCGCTTGCCCGCCAATCTGACGCAGGCGCAGCGCGATTACTTTGGCTCGCACACTTATCGCCGCATCGACCAGCCGGGTGTGTTCCATACCGAGTGGGAAGACTAGCGGCGTGGTTCGTCTGCGGTGAGTGAAAAAGGATAAGTCTGGTATGCCCAAAAATGTGATTGTTGCTCAATCCGGCGGGCCGACGCCCGTCATCAACAACTCTTTGCGTGGGGTGATCGAAGCCTGCCGCGACTATCCAGATGTGTTCGGGACGGTCTACGGCGGCTGGCACGGGATCGAAGGCGTGCTCAAGGAAGAGTTGCTCGACCTTTCGTCGCAGGATCCGCGCGAGATCGCACTGCTGCGGACGACGCCCGCCGCCGGGTCGATTGGGACGTGCCGCTACAAGCTCAAGTCCAGCCAGCAGGAAGACTTCGAGCGCGTGATCGACGTGATGAAGGCGCACGACGTCGGCTACTTCTTTTACATCGGCGGCAACGACTCGATGGACACCGCGCATAAGGTCGCCAACCTCGCCGCCCAGCGCGGCCTGGACCTGATCGCGGTCGGCGTACCGAAGACGATCGACAACGATGTGGGCGACTCCGCCTTCCAACTGATCGACCACACGCCCGGCTACGGCAGTGTTGCGCGTTATTGGGCGCTGAACGTGCAGAACCTTAACGAGGAGAATGCGGGGTCCAGCCCGGCCGATCCGGTGCTGGTCGTGCAGGCGATGGGGCGCAAGATCGGCTTCATCCCGGCGGCGGCGCGGTTGGCCGATCCGGAGCGCGCGCTTCCGATGCTGATCGTGCTGGCCGAGGCAAAGCTGTCGCTCGACGATCTGGCCGATGCGGTTAACGACCTGCTGAAGCGCGAGGGCCGCGCCCTTGTGATCGTCAGCGAGGGGTACGACGTCGGGTCGCTGGGCGAGCGCAAGGACGCGTTCGGACACACGGAGTTTGGCGCGAGCAAGATGATGGTCGGGCAGGCGGTGATCAACGCGCTTAATGAGCGCGGACTGCCGGTCCCTGGCTCGGCGCGGGCGAATATCCCCGGCACGGGCCAGCGCCACGACATGCTGTACGCGTCGGTGGTCGATCTCGAAGAAGCGTACGAGGTCGGTCGTAAGGCAGTGCAGATCGCGGCGGCGGGCGATCACGGCTTCATGGCGACGATTCTGCGCGAGCCGGGCACCGACTACTGCGTGCGCTACGACCAGGTGCCGCTGGAACAGGTCGCCAACTCGGAGCGCACCTTCCCGGCGGAGTGGATCGCGCCCAGCCGCCTCGACGTGACCGACGATTTCCTGGCGTACGCGCGCCCGCTGATCGGCACGGAAACGCCGGACGTCCCGCTGGTGGACGGACTACAGCGGTTTGCGCGGCTCGAAAAGCGTTTTGCGGCGCAGCGTCTGCCCGCGTATGTGCCTCAGGCTTATCGCAAGTGAAAGGATTTTTGAATGACTAACCCGGCTCAGGCGCTGCTTGACTTCAACCCGCGCCACACGTTCCTCGTCGGCATCGACTCCGACGGTTGCGCGTTCGACACGATGGAGATCAAGCACAAAGAGTGCTTCATCCCCAACATCATTCAGTATTGGGACCTGCAGCCTGTCTCGAAGTATGCGCGGCAGGCGGCAGAGTTCGTCAACCTCTACTCGACCTGGCGCGGCACGAACCGGTGGCCCGCGCTGGTGATGGTCTTCGACCTGTTGCGCGAGCGCGACGAGGTCAAGCGGCGCGGCGTGACGATCCCGCAGGCGGAGTCGTTGCGCGCGTTCATCGCGCAGGAGCAGTACCCGCACAGCGACAGCGGTCTGAAGGCGTACATGGCCGAGCATCCGGGCGACCCGGAGCTGGAGCGTGCGCTTGCGTGGACGACCGCCGTGAACAAGGCGATTGCCGAGATGGTGCATGGCGTCCCGCCGTTCCCCTACGTGCGCGAGAGCTTGCAGGCGATGCAGGACCGCGCCGATATGCTGGTCGTCTCCGCCACGCCGACCGCCGCGCTCAATCAGGAATGGCATGAGCACGACATCGCGCAGTACGTCGCGGTGATCTGCGGGCAGGAGATGGGCAAGAAAGCGCAGCACCTCGCGCTGGCGTCCAGCGGGCGCTACGACCCGTCGCATATCCTGATGATCGGTGATGCACCGGGCGACATGAAGGCTGCCCGCGCTAACAATGCGCTGTTCTACCCGATCATGCCGGGCGAAGAGGAAGAGTCGTGGCGGCGGTTCTATGAGGAAGCGATGGAGCGCTTCTTCAACGGGACCTACGCCGGAGACTATGAGGCCGCGCTGATCGCGGAGTTCGAGGCGCACCTACCGAGCACGCCGCCGTGGAAGGCGTAACGAGCGCACTTTGATCGAACAAGCGCCCGGATCGCTCGCTAAGCGGTCCGGGCGCTTTTTTGTGCTCATGCCGAACTCCGCAAGCAAGGTGTGACACTTTTCCCTCATACGCGAAGATACTTATAGAGGGAGATGATGATGCGCCTATTTCCTGCTCGTTCTAGGCCTGCTCATAATGACTGGGAGACTCTGTACGGGCAGTACTATTCGTCAATTTACAACTACTTCCGATTTCGAGCTTGCGATGACCCCGAGGACTTAACCGCTGCCGTTTTCGAGCGCGCCTGGCAGCATCGGCACCGCTATGATCGCCACCTGGGTGAGTTTCGGGCGTGGTTGTTCGGGATTGCTCGCAATGTCGCGGCTGAGTATTTCCGCCAGCGGAAGCAGGTAGTTGGTCTGGAAGAGGCGCAGGATATTCTGGTGTTGCTTGAGCAGCCATTGGAGCAACTCGTCCAGCAGCAGGCCGAGGGAGATCGGCTGAAGGGCCTGCTGCAAGAGTTGCCAGAGCGCGAACAGGATCTCATTGCGATGAAGTACGGTATGGAGCTTACCAATCGGGAGATCGCTCGCCAGACCGGGTTAAGCGAGTCAAACGTGGGAACGATTCTTTTCCGGGTTGTGCGTAAACTCCGTGCAGAATGGGAGAAATCCGAATGACTGACAGCAGCGATTGGAATGATGATTTCTTGCACGATTTCTGGCAGGCGCCGCCATCGCAGGGCATGGACGAGTTGTGGCAGCGGCTCGTGCAGCAAGAGAGTGTGGCGGGCATTGCTCTCCGCACAACCACACGGCGATTGGCGTGGGGGGCAGCCGCCTTATTCGCGGTGAGCCTGCTGCTTTTCAGTTTTCCGCAGATGCGTTCACTAGCCCAGGATATCATCGATCTGTTTGTTCAGAGCGAGAGCGACAAGCGGAAGGAGCCGGTCAGCATGCCATCCGATAGGCCATCTGACGAGCCGCCGCTTCACATCCTGGGGGGATCGAAGGCCACCTTCGAGCAAGCGATGGTGTTTGTTGACTTCGTGATTCCGGAACCTGTTGTGCCCGAACCGTATGAATTGTCCCGAATCAAGGTCAAGGGGCAGGCGGTGAGCGCTGAGTATCGGGTTGCCGGTGCAGAAGCAGCGCCATATCCCGAAGGGGTTCTGTTTATCGGCATAAGTGCTCCCGTTTCTATGGACCCAGGGGCGGCTCCTGGCTTTGGACTCTCGGTGGGAGCGACCGCACAGATTGTTCCCGTTGACCTGGACCAGACTGTGCAGGCTGGGTACGTAGCCGGAGCGTGGGTCCATCCTGAAACCGGCGCTTTTGGCAGTTGGGCGCTCACGCTCGATGAAAACGGCTTGCTCGCCCACAGCGTCTGGGACAATGACTATCCAGCCCAATATCTTCGCTGGATCTATGACGGGATATTGTACACGGTGTATGGGTACCACCTCGACTTGGAGCAGGCCGATCTCATCGGGATTGCGCGCAGTATGCTTCCTGAAGCGGCGCGCTAATCACACGGGGTAGGCCAGCGCCGCGCCGCGCACCCCCACGCGGACCTGCTCGCCCGCGCGCCATTCGACGTCCGCCGGGGCGAGCGCCTTGAGCAGCGTGCCATCCGCCAGCGCCAACCAGACGGTCTGGTGTGCGCCGTGGTAGATCGTGCGCTGGACGGTGGCGAGCGCGCCGTCGAGCATGTCGCCCAGGATAAGCGCCTCCGGGCGGATCATCACCTCGACCGCGCCATCGGCGGCGGTCCGCAGAGGCACATCGCCGAGCGCCGTCTCCGCGACGCGTCCCCTTGCTGTGCCGGAGATCAGGTTCGCGTCGCCAAGGAACTGCGCGACCTGCCGCGAGACCGGCGCCTCGTACAGCACGCGTGGCGTGCCGAACTGGTGGATGCGCCCGGCGAACATCACCGCGATACAATCCGCCAGACTCATGGCTTCATCCTGATCGTGCGTGACCAGCACCGCCGACACGCCCGCCTCGCGGATGATGCGCTGCACGTCCTCGCGCACCTGCGTGCGGAGCGCGACGTCGAGGTTGGAAAACGGCTCGTCGAGCAGAAGCACGTCCGGCTGCGGCGCGAGCGCCCGCGCCAGCGCGACCCGCTGCTGTTGCCCGCCGGATAGCTCGCGGGGATAGCGCTCGCCATAGCCATCCAGCCCGACGAGCGAAAGCAGTTCCGAAACGTGGGCGTGGCGCTCCTTGCCGCGCGGCAGCCCATACGCCACGTTCTCTGCGACGGTCAGGTGTGGAAACAGCGCATAGTCCTGAAACACCAGCCCGACCCGCCGCCGATCTGGCGGGGTGAACGTACGATCGTCACTGACGATACGCCCCGCCAGCTCGATCGCACCGGAATCGGGACGCTCCAGCCCGGCGATCATGCGCAAGACGGTCGTCTTGCCGCAGCCGCTCGGACCCAGCAGCGCCAGAAATTGACCGCGCTCCAACCGGAAGCTGACCGACTCCACGGCGCGGACCGGGCCGAACGACTTGCTTAGCGTGTGACAGGTGACGGCAATTTCAGTCATCAGTATCCAGAATGTACACTAGCGAGAGCGCAGAAATCAGCACCAGGACCAGCGCGGGCGCGGCGGCGCGCGCGTAAAACGACTCGCTGCTGGCGGACCAGATGCGTGTGGCGAGGGTGACATAGCCGCTCGGCGCCAGCAGCAGCGTGACCGGAAGCTCCTTCATCGCGGTCAGAAACACCAGCGCGACGCCTGCTACTAGTCCGGGTCGCATCAGCGGCAGGGTGATGGTGGCGAACACGCGCGGGCGGTTCCGCCCCAGGGTGAGCGCGCTTTCCTCCAGGTGCGGGTTAACCTGGAGCAACGCGGCGCGCGCCGGTCCGATCGCCTGGGGGATGAAGCGCACGACATACGCTGCAACCAGCAGGCCCAGGCTGCGGTAATCCGTCAGGCCGAACCAGTCCCGCAGCGTACCGAGCACCCGCGCGCCGACGAACACAAATGCCAGCCCGATCACCACACCCGGCAGCGCATAGCCGAGATACGCCGCGCGCGCCAACCCGTGACTCACGCGGCTCGGATAGCGCACTTGCAGCACGACGAACGGCAGTGTCAGCGCGCCGCACGCCACTGCCGCCAGCGCCGCAGCCCGGATCGAGCGCTGCAGCGGGACGATCACGTCGCGGAGCGTTTCGCCCTGCTGCAAGCCGTTGATCAGCCAGTAGCTCAGCACGCCCAGCGGCGCGATCAATGAGAGCAGAGTGATCAGCGCCAGGAACGCCTGCGCCGCCGCGTGCCAGCGTCCGAGCGCGATCCGCTGCGGAGCGCGGGCGCTACGCTGGGCGTAATACGTGCTACCGCGCTGCTCGGTCCGGTTGACGAGCGCCAGGATCGCGATCGACAGCGCGACCAGCACCATCGACAGCAGCGCCGCCGTTTCCAGGTCAAGGCTCAGGCGCAGGTAGATCGCGCGCGTGAAGACGTTGTACTGCATGATCGCGACCGCGCCGAAATCGCTCAGCGTGTAGAGCGCGACGAGCAGCACGCCCGCCATGATCGACGGCGTAAGCTGGCGCAGCGTCACGCGGCGGAACGTCTCCCAGGCGGAGCGGCCGAGCGTGCGCGAGGCTTCTTCTAGCGATGGATCCAGCCCTTTCAGTCCGGCGCGGACGCTCAGGAACACGTATGGATAGGCCAGCAGGGTGATCGACAGCCACGCGCCCCAGAAGCCGTAGATCGACGGCAATCGCTCCACGCCGAGCGGCTCTAACCAGCCTTGCACGAATCCGCGCTGCCCGAACGCGCCGACCAGCGCCAGCGCCGCGACATACGACGGGATGACGAGCGGCACCGTCAGCGCGATCGTCCACATCCGCCGCCCGCACAGGTCCGTGCGCGCCGTGAGCCACGCTGCCGGGATGCCGATTGCTGCCGAGGCGAGCGACACGGTTGCGACCAGCAGCAGGCTCCGCCCGATCACGCGTAGTGTTCCGGCGCGCGTCAGGTAGCTGGCCGCCTCGTCCAGCGGCACCTGCGCCGCTCGCAGCGCGAGGTAAATGGTCGGAAACAGCAACGCCGCCGCCAGCGGAATGGTGATCGCAAGCAGCAGGCGAGAGGTAGAAGTCTGGCGTGGCAGGGTGTGGATCATCGTTCACATGCCCGATACAACAGGATCGCCGGAGCACATGCCCCAGCGATCCCGGTTTTCGCAGAGTAGCGAGAAATTGCCTACTGCGTCAGCAGCTCGTCGAGCAGCTCCAGCGTGCCCTGCAGGTCGTCCAGGTCGCTGAGGTCGATGTCGGGCGTCTCGATCTCTTCCAGTGGCTTGAGACGCGGGTCGGCCTCAACCCCGATCAGAAGAGGATACTCGTAGGTGTTTTCAGCGAAGTAGGTCTGCGCCGTGCGCGAGAGCAGGTACGCGATGAACTGCTGCGCGAGCGGCTTGGCGTCCGACGAGCGCAGGATTCCGGCGCCCGCGACGTTGATCAGGTTCCCGATGTCGTCGCCGGGGAAGTAGTAGTTGGCGACCGGCGCGTCGGGCGTTTTGGCCAGCAGGCGGAACAGATAGTAGTGATTTACCAGCGCGGCGTCGATTTCACCTGCGGCGACCGCGGCGACCGCCTGGACGTTGTTCTCGTACTGCGGCGCGTCGTTCGCCAGCAGGCCCTCGACCAGCTCGCGCGCTACGTCGTCGCCCTCGCTCACGCGGACCGCCGTCAGGTGCGCCAGGAACGAGGCGTTGGTCGGCACGAAGCCCAGCCGCTCCCGCCACTGCGGATCGGTGACCTCAAGCAGCGTGTCGGGCAGGTCTTCTTCAGTCAGCACGTCGGTATTATACGCGATCACCCGCGCGCGGCCCGTCACGCCGACCCACTCGCCCTCAGTTGAGCGGAAGCGCGGCTCGACGCTATCGACAATGTACTTGGGCAGCGTGTCGAGCAGGCCGTTGTTCGACAGCAGCCCCAGCGCCCCGGCGTCCTGCGCGAAGAACACGTCGGCGGGCGTGTTCTCGCCCTCTTCGATCAGCGTCAGCGCCAGGCTGGCCGTGTCGCCGTAGTGGACTTCAACTTCAATTCCGGTGTCCTGCTCAAACTGTTCAATGATCGGCCCGACGAGGTTTTCGTTGCGGCCGGAATAGATCGTTAGCGTCGTGCCTTGCGCCTCAGCCGCGTCCAGCAAGTGCTTACCGTTGTTGCTGGGCGGGATTGGAATCACGATCGAGGCGAGCGCGACAAACAGCAGACTCGTAGCAATAATGAAGCGAAGACGATGCATCTAAAGCCATTCCTTCCTTGACGGTGAGACTGAAATCCGACACAATTGCGAATCGTTCGCAACTGGACCGGATTAAACCATATGCGCGGGCGTGGTATCAAGGCCCTGCAGTTGAAGAAAATTTGCACATATGGTTCGATTGAGGTTTCAACCCGGTTGAAACTTTTGAGGCGTAAGGGGCGGAACGGTGTTAAAAAAGGTAAAACACTCTTGCGACTGCCCAAGTATCAAGCTAGAATAAAAAAGATGAATATTTAGTATATTCTTATTGGGATGGCTTTTTTGCAGTTTCGTTGAGGGGTTCCGTGCGCCGTGCGCAGCAGCGAATTGCAGGTTTGATATGTGTCCGACCGTCTGGTTTTACCTGGCCGAAATCTATCGCCTACAGGATGGCGACCACTGGGTGACGCTCTCGATGATTGCGGATGCGATGGGGGTGTCGTTACAGGCGGCGTCGCGTATGGTGCGGCGCATGGCGGAGAACGGCCATATCATTCACGAGCCGTATCAGGGCGTTCGCCTGACCGAGGAAGGTGAGAAGATCGCCCTTTACATGATCCGGCGGCACCGCATTCTCGAGGCGTACATGGTTTCGGTGATGCGCTTCGGCTGGGACGAAGTTCACGATATGGTCGAGCTGCTGGAGCGCGGCGTGGACGAGCGCATTATCGAGCGAATGGACGAGATGGCGGGTTTCCCCAAGCGCTGCCCGCACGGCGAGCCGATCCCCACCAAAGATGGCATCATGCCGGTAGTCGAGGATATGCCGCTGGCAGAGTGGCCGGAGAAGACGCCCGCGCAGGTCAGCCGGGTGAAGACCCACGATCCCGAAAAGCTGCGCTATCTGGCGAGCGTCAAGCTAGTCCCCGGCCAACCGGTGACAGTCGTCGCACGCAGCCCGTTTAACGGCCCGGTGCATCTGGAAGCGAGCGGGGAGCGGCTGGTGCTCGGCAACGAGCTGGCAAGCGAGCTATACGTCGAGCGCCCGGCCTCAGCCTGAGCCGTTCATTCGCTGCTGCTCGCCCATCCACCAACGCCAGACCCACGCCATCGACTGTACGTCGGCGCGCTGGTACATGCACGCCCGCGCCAGCGCATCGACCTTGCCGCTATCCAGCCAGTACTGGTAATCGAGGTAAGCGGCGAACCACTCGTTATATCCCGGCCAGGGATAGCCGAGATACGTCGAGATCGCCTTGATCGACGTGCTGCGCAGCGGCAGGCTGACCGCGCGCGTGAAGTGGTGGTGCAGGTCTTCGAAGCGTGGGAGTAGCGCGCGCTGGACGTGCGCCGGTCCGCTGCTGCGCAGGATGGCCGCATCGTAGCCGGTCCAGTGGAAGATCGGCGCGTCGCCTGCCACCGACTCGGCGAAGGCTTCCCACAAAGCGTCACTGTCCGGCGCGAGGATGACCCGCTGGCCGTCGGGCAGGGTGAGCGGTTCCGGCGTCTGAACGGGCGCCACCAGCGCGATCTGCGTGTTCCCTTTCACGTCGCACCAGCCCATACACCACGGCACGACGCGCCCGTTCCGCTCTAACGTTTCCAGGTCGAACATCCACCCGCCCGTAACGCACACATCCGGCGGCGGAGCCATGTGCACCGGGCGATTGTTCAGCCAGGCGCGGGCGTTGGCGTGGATGGCGGGCGCGGTCCGCCGCCCGATCCCCTTCACTTGCAGCAGGTCTTCGGGCGTCGCTGCGGCCACGTCCGCCAGAGACTGCATCCCCCGAGCGTACAGGCTCTGGCGCACGCGCCGCGAGACGCCATAGAGCAGGTCGAGTGATCCTGCTTGCCGGGCGACCGCTTCGCAGGCGCGGCGGTGCGGGCAGGTTTTGCACGCGTCGATCAGGCGCACCGGCGGCGCGTCGTCCAGCGCGAGCAGCCCGGCGGCGCGGGTGAGCGCATCCAGCACGCGCGTCTCGTCGTAGTCGTGCGGGATCCGTCGCCGCGCGCGGCCCAGTTCGTCTACGCCGAGCCATAGTTCCGCCGGGGGCGGCGCGCCGTTCAGCGCATCCAGCGCCCAGACCCACAGGTCGAGCACCAGCCCATCGGCTTCAACCGTCTCGCTGCGATCCCGCGTGAGGACCGGCGCATACGCCGCCTCGCCCAGATGCGCGATCCGCTCCAGCCGGTCGATCCGCACGCGGATGGTGAACACCCGGTCCGACAGGTCGAGCGGCGTGCGGACTTCCAGGCACGCGCCGAAAATGCTCGCCGCGCCCAGGCTCATCAGCCGCTCCGTCAGCGTGACGGCTTCGGCCCAGGTGGCCGCTTCCCGCGTTTCGAGCGCGCCGTCCGCCGCGCGATCCCACATCACGCCGACGCTCAGGGGAGCATCATCGGCGTGCGCGGCATCGGCGGCGGACAGCCAGGCGCGGCGCTCGCACAGTGCCAGGTCGTGCAGCGTCTGCGAGGTGATCAGCGTCATGCAGTCGGCTCAGCAGGCCGCCGTTCCAGATAGACCTCGTACAGCCGGCGAACGTGGCCCGCGGGATCGGCGTAGTACTCGTCCGGCGTGATGTCAAGCGGCAGCGTGTGGATCGCAGGCTGGATGGTGGGTGCGCTCTCGGCGAAGCGGCGAATCACCTCGGCGTGCGGCTTGAGCGACCCATCGGGCCGCACCAGCCCGAAGAAACGCTCGTGCTTGGACTCGGCGCACGGCGGGCGGTTGTAAAGCTCCGGCACATAGTCGGCGTAGCACCAGATCATCGCACCGGTCGCGCCGACCTGCACCAGCCGGGGCAGCACGGCGGCGATGTAGTCCGCAAAGTCACTCTCAGATGCCATGAATTGATCGCGCGGCGTGCCATACGACGTCCACTCCCACACCTGCGACGGCTCACCGGGCGGGGCGGTGCACCCACCGAACTCTTCCATTAGCGTTGGCTTGCCGCACAGCGCGGTCGTCAGCGCGCAGGTGAACGGCACCCAGTCGGGGTCGAGCGGGTTATCGAGCCAGTCGACGTACATGGGATAGCTGTGCATCACGGCCACATCGGTGATCGCGAACGCGTCGTCAATACGGAAGGGGTCCGCGCTGAACAGGCTTGCGGAGTGCAGCCCGCACGTCACCGGATGGACCGGGTCGAGCGACTTGATCAGATCGGTCATATCGCGCACCCACGCGCGCCCGGTTTCGCGGTCCGGCGCGATGGCGAACAGGTCCGGCTCGTTGCCCAGGTTCCACATCCATACGCCGGGGTGATTGTGCAGCGCGCCGACCACTGTGCGCAGCAACAGCCGCTCCGCTTCGAGCGCGGTCGGGTCCGTCAGCATGTTGCGGTAGCCGATGTCCACCACCTCGCCCCGGCTGACCAGCTTGCCCGGCGGCATGGGCGGCTTGTTCGCGTCGAGCAGCCAGCGCGGGGACCAGTTCGGGCCGCTCATGTGCCCGGTGAAGAAGGTGATGTCGAGCCCCAGCCCAAGCTCAGCCGCAATGTCGCAGACGGTCGTCAGATCGCGCAGGCGTTCCGGCGAGACGGCGTCCGGCGTGGGCTGAAAGTCGTCCCACAGCAGAAAAATGCGGACGACCTGCAGCCCCAACGAGGCGATCACCTGAAACTCCTCGCGGACTTCTTCGGCGTCGAAATCGGACCACCAGTACATCGCCTTGCGGCGCGGCCAGTAATTTACTCCAAGCACAAACGGCTGTGACATGTTTTTCTCCCAAGTAGCTAAGGACAGTTAAAAAAGCAATAGAGTAGCGATCAAGCAGCGAAACGCAACGGGAGCGGGAAACAGGCAGCCGGAAGTGAATTCTCTGCTGTTATTTCTCACTCCCTGATGCTCGCTGTTCCTCGCTGCTCCTCGCTGTATTTTGCTGCATTTCGCTGTTTTTCGCCGCCTTGAGCATACTTCGCCGCCCGCGATCCTGCCATTCGCTGCGCCGCCAACTCGTGCTGAGAATCGCTATAATCTCGGCACAAGCGAGGAAGAGAGATGGCGAGGCTGGCATGGAAAAGGCAACTTTAGGTGGCGGGTGCTTCTGGTGTTTGGAGCCAATTTACGACGCGTTGAAGGGCGTGCAGCAGGTCATCCCCGGCTACGCGGGCGGCGACGTGCCGCAGCCTTCGTACGAGCAGGTCTGCACCGGCCGCACCGGGCACGCGGAAGTCGTCCAGATCACCTATGACCCGGCGGAGATCGACTATCGCGAGTTGTTGCACATCTTCTTCACGATCCACGATCCCACCACGCTCAACCGGCAGGGCGCGGATGTCGGGACGCAGTACCGCTCGGTGATCTTCTACCACTCACCGGAGCAGCACCAGATCGCGGAAGAGGTGATCGCCGAGGTTGCGCGCGAAGGGTTGTGGCGCGATCCGATTGTGACGCAGCTTGTCCCCTACACGGAATTTTACCCGGCAGAGGAATATCACCACCGCTACTTCGAGCGCAACCCCCACCAGGGCTATTGCCGTGTGGTGATCGCGCCGAAGGTCGCCAAGTTCCGCCAGAAGTACATGGAGCGGCTCAAGGCGTAAGCAGGCTTATCCGGCGCGGCGCTGCGGGGTAGGCGGCGTCACAGCCGGGGGAGTCGACACGGGCTGGTTGTCGCTGCTGTCGTCGAACAGCGGCGGCAATCCCCAGGCCGCGCGCGCCCGGTTGCACCGCTCCAGCTCGTCGGCGGTGAAGTGCAGCACCCCGCGTGACCACGTCACGCCGAACTCGCGGCAGGGGGTGGGGCGCTGATCGTAGATTTTGCAGCCCACGCGCTCGCCCACACGCCCCTCGAGCGCGACGCAGCGCGGCTGGCGCTCGTTGGTCCCCTTCATGCAACGCCGCAGGTGATTCAGGTCTTCGGTAAGCGCCACGGGAACGGTGCCCCCCGGCGCATCATCAGCTTCAGCCCAGTAAAACGACACGCGGAAATGGGCGCAGCACGCGCCACAGGTTACGCATGGATTCTCGCGCATTCACGTTGCTTTCCACGAACGCTTTTTCCTATAGATCCAAAGCGGCGCTTTGCGCGCCGGGCGGTTAATTTTACGCCGGTTGGGGCGCGTGTAAAGAGGTTTTGCGCCATGCAAATCGGCGCGTTTCCTTTTGCGGCGGCGCCCGGCGGGATAGAATGTGAAGGGTAAATGCGACGAGGCCGTAACCGTCAAACCGTGAGCGCCAGCAGGGAGCCGAAGTGAACCGTTTTCTACGCTCGAACCTGTTTCAGCGGTTCTGGGCGGTGGCTGGAGCAGTCAGCGTCCGCACGAAAGTGCTGGGGATCGTCCTCGGCACGGTGATCCTGCTGGGCCTGTTCGCAATCGTGCAGGTGCGCCGCTCGATGTGGATGATCCTTGAGGAAGAAGTCGAGCGGCAAGGGCTGGCGATCGGCACGTACGTGGCCGAAGCGACCTCATCGCTGCTGGATACGTCCAGCCGCCAGCGTCTCAATACGCTGCTGCACGACGCCCAGCGACACTATTCCGACGAGCGGCATAACACCGAAGTGGTGTTTATCGCGCTGCATAATGGCGCGGGGAAGCTGCTGGCGCACTCATTCGGTGTCGGCACGCTGCCGGTCGAGGCGGCGCGTCTGCTCACTTCGCCGGTCGACCAGGATCAGGCGACGTGGTACGACATCGAGAGCGGCCGCATACTGCTCGTTTCCGAGCCTTTCAGGACGCCCGAAGGGCGCGAGGCGATTGCGCGCGTGGGGCTGGCAGACCGGGGAATGCGCGCCAGCGTCAACCGCATGACGCGCCAGCTTCTGCTGACGCTCGCGATCATGTCGGCGGTGGGCATCGCGGCGGCGGTTTTTCTCACGTGGATTATTACGCGGCCGATCCGCAACCTGGTGCACGCCACCCAGGCGGTCGCAGCGGGCGATCTGTCGCAGCACGTCACTCCCTGGGCGAACGACGAGATCGGGCGGCTGGCGGAGTCGTTCAACCGCATGACGGATGCGCTGGCGCAGGCAGCAGCGGAGCAGGCGGAGCGCGCGCAGCTTCGCGCCGAGTTTGTCAACCAGGTGATCGCCGCGCAGGAAGAGGAGCGCAAACGGATCGCACGCGAACTGCACGACAGCACCGGGCAATCGCTGAGCTCGCTGTTGCTGGGCTTGCGCCGCCTGGAAGAAGCCGCCGACCTCGAGTCGCTCCGCGAGCGGGTGGCGGACCTGCGCGAGATCGTCAGCGCCAGCCTGGAAGAAGTGCGCCGCATGGCGTGGGAGCTCCGTCCGAGCGCGCTCGACGACCTGGGGCTGGTCGCGGCGCTGAAGCGCTATGCCGCGGACTATCGCGAGCGCAACGGCATCGAAGTCGATCTGATCGCGCGCGGGCTGGACGGCGAGCGCCTGCCGCCTGAGGTTGAGACGACGGTCTATCGCATAGTGCAGGAAGCGCTGACCAACGTCATGCGCCACGCGCAGGCGCAGAACGTCAGCGTGCTGATCGACCGGCGTGAGGGCAAGCTGCTGCTCGTCATCGAGGATGACGGCGTCGGGTTCGATCCATCAAGTCTGATCGAAGGGCCAGGCCAGCGGCTTGGCCTGTACGGGATGCGCGAGCGCGCCGAATTGTTGGGCGGCAAGTTCACCGTCGAGTCGAGCGAGGGGCAGGGCACGACGTTGTTTGTCGATCTGCCGCTCGATGGCGCGCAATCCGAGCCGCGCATCCATTCCATTTCCGCGCCGAACCCCGGCGCTTAAAAGGGACAATATGAAGACACGTATTCTGCTGGCAGACGATCACGCGATTTTGCGTGCTGGACTGCGCCTGCTGATCAACGGGCAGCCCGATCTGGAAGTGGTTGCCGAGGCCGACAACGGCGTGAAAGTGCTCTCGCTGGTCGAGGAAACACGCCCCGACCTGGTGCTGCTCGACCTGACGATGCCCGGCTTGGGCGGGCTGGACGTGCTGCGCGCGCTCAAGCAGGTTTCGCCGGAGAGCCGCGTGCTGATCCTGACGATGCACGACGACGAGAGCTACTTGCGGCAGGCGCTGTCGCTCGGCGCGTCGGGCTACGTGCTCAAGAAGGCGGTCGATAGCGAGCTGCTGAACGCCCTGCGCGCGGTCGCTCGCGGCGAGACGTACATTCACTCTGCCATGATGGGCAAGCTGCTGAACGGCGACGCGCACGCTTCCGCCGCCGCGCCGGACGCATCCGACGACCCGTGGGAAGCGCTTAGCCAGCGGGAGCGTGACGTGTTGCGGCTAGTCGCGCTGGGGCACACTAACGCCGAGATCGCGGACCAGCTCGCGATCAGCGTCAAGACGGTCGAGACGTATCGCGCGCGGGGCATGGAAAAGCTCGGCTTCACGACGCGCGCCCAGCTTGTCCGCGATGCGTTGGAGCGTGGCATGCTCGACGAACCGTAAGCTGTCGGGTTTTTCCCTACATCCTGGCGGAAAGTTAGCCGTTTTCCCTGACGTTTCCCTCAGCAGAAAGGGGTTTTCCCCGCTACAAGGCGACCCCGGCCCGCTCTATACTGGTGTCAACACTGAGGGAATTATTCACGGAAACAGGGAGAAAACGATGGCTACCATTTCCGCAACTCGCAATCTGCCTGCTGTACCTTCTTCGCTTCTTCAGCGTCTGTTCACCGATCGTCGCGCGGCTGTGCTGTGGCTGCCCGTGCGTGTCTGGTTGGGTCTGCAGTGGTTTGACGCCGGGTATCACAAGATCACCAACCCCGCGTGGATGGACGGCGGGGTCGCGCTCAAGGGCTTCTGGACGAGCGCCGTGGCAATCCCCGAGACTGGCCGCCCGCCCATCGCGTTTGACTGGTATCGCTCGTTCCTGCAGTCGCTGCTGGACATGGAAGCGTACACCTGGTTCGCCAAGCTGGTCGCCGTGGGTGAGCTGATGATCGGCATCGCCCTGATTGCTGGCGCGCTGGTGGGTGTGGCCGCGTTCTTCGGCGCCTTCATGAACTGGAACTTCATGATGGCCGGTTCCGCCAGCACCAACCCGCTGCTGTTCGTCGTCGCGATTGGTCTGCTGCTGGCCTGGCGGGTCTCCGGGTACATCGGTGTGGACTACGTGCTCGCCAACGCGCAGCGCATCCGCAGCCTGATCGCCGAACGACGCGAGAAACGGCCTAGCAACGCGTAACGCCTAACGCCTAAC
The DNA here is from genome assembly GCA_966250245.1 of uncultured Anaerolineae bacterium. GTDB lineage: Bacteria > Chloroflexota > Anaerolineae > Aggregatilineales > Aggregatilineaceae > DYGX01. The sequence continues at coordinate 3,846 of CBINGT010000008.1, read as the reverse complement.
ACCTAACACCCCTGAGTTTCCTTCATCGCCGGACTGCTCGCCGCAGCCCGGCGATTTACTTTTGGTGGCGTTCGCCGGGAGAACCTCACCCCTTAACCCCGGGCCCTTTTCCCCTCTCCGTTTACGGAGAGGGGCCAGGGGTGAGGTTTTTCGAGGTGAGGCGATATGCTCAATTCTCTCGATAGCTGCCTATGTGGCGAGATTCAACCGCCGCAGAAGCTGCGCGTTGATGGCAACGATCACCGTGCTGGCGGACATCAGCACTGCGCCCACTGCCGGGGAGAGCAGGATCCCGACCGGCGCGAGAATCCCCGCCGCCAGCGGTAGCGCGAAGATGTTGTAGCCGGTCGCCCACAGCAGGTTTTGTACCATCTTGCGATAGGTCGCATTGCTGAGCGTGAAGATGTTGACCACGTCGAGCGGGTTGTTCCGCACCAGAATAATGTCGGCGGACTCGATCGCCACGTCCGTCCCGCTGCCGATCGCGATCCCGATGTCTGCGCGGGTGAGCGCGGGCGCGTCGTTGACGCCATCGCCCACCATCGCAACCCGCTTGCCCTGTCGCTGAAGCTCGCTCACCTTCTGATCCTTGTGCTCCGGCAGCACTTCCGCGAAGAATGTGCGGATGTTCAGGTCTTCCGCCACGGCCCGCGCGACGTCGTGGCTGTCTCCCGTGAGCATGGCGACCTCGATGCCCGCTTCTTGCAGGCGGCGGACGGCTTCGCGGCTCTCCTGGCGGACCACATCGGCCAGCGCGAAGGCGGCGACCGGGCGCGTGTCTTCGATCAGATACACGACAGTCTGCCCCTTGCTCCCGGCGCGATCCCCGAACTGCTGGAGCGTGTCGGGCAGGGTGATCTCCAGCATCTCAAGCAGGCGCGGCCCGCCCACGTACACCATCCGCCCGTTCTGCCGGGCGCGGATGCCCCGGCCCTTGATCGCCTCAAAGTCACTGACGGGCGGCGGGGTGAGGCCGCGTTCCTCGGCGGCGCGGCGGATCCCCTGCGCGATCGAGTGCTCAGAGTCGCCCTCAACCGCCAGCGCGAGCGCGAGCGCCCGGTCCGCGCCCATCCCGTCGACCGTCGCCAGATCGACCACGCCGAAGCTGCCTTCGGTCAGTGTGCCGGTCTTGTCGAAGATCACGGTGTCGATGGCGCGCGCGTCTTCCAGAGCGAGACGGTTGCGGACGAGGATCCCATTCCGCGCGCCGAGCGACGTGCTGATCGCAACGACCAGCGGGATCGCCAGCCCCAGCGCATGCGGGCACGCGATCACCAGCACGGTGACGACCCGCTCCAATACGTCCAGCTCCGCGCCGACCGCGATCAGCCACGCGACCGCCGTGATCGCCGCGACCGCCAGCGCGATATAGAACAGCCACCCGGCGGCTTTGTCCGCCAGAATCTGCGTGTCGGACTTGCTGCGCTGCGCTTCTTCCACCAGGCGCATGATCCCGGCCAGCGCCGTCTCATCACCTGTGGCCGTCACGCGCACGCGCAGGCTGCCGTCGCCATTGATCGTTCCGCCGATGACCCTGTCGCCCGGCTCCTTGCCGACCGGCCGCGACTCGCCCGTGACCATCGCCTCGTTGACGTCCGACCGCCCCTCGACCACTTCACCGTCGGCGGGCACGCTGGCGCCGGGCCGGACCAGCACCACATCCCCCTGACGGAGCGCGCTCACCGGCACGGTCTCCACCTCGCCGCTGTGCCCGATGCGCTCGGCGGTGTCGGGCATCAGCTTGGCAAGCTCGCTCAGCGCGCCGGACGCTTGCCGGACGCTGCGCATTTCCAGCCAGTGGCCGAGCAGCATGATTACGATCAGCGTCGCCATTTCCCAGAAGAAGCCGCTTTCGGGCGCGAAGAACGCCGCAAACAGGCTGTAGGCGAACGCGACCGTAATCGCCAGCGAGATCAGCGTCATCATGCCGGGGCGGCGATTTTGGATCTCCGGCACAGCCATCTGTAAGAACGGGATGCCGCCGTAGAGGAAGACTGCGATCGCGAAGACTGGCCCGATCCAGCGATCGCCGGTGAATTCCGGCATGGAGAAGCCGAACCAGTCTTGCAGCATCGGGCTGAACAGCAGGATCGGGATGGTTAGCGCCAGGCAGACCCAGAAGCGGCGGCGGAACATCTCCTCGTGGCCGGTGTGGTCGACGTGCGCGCCATGCCCGCCATGCGCGCCGTGAGCGTGCTCATGCTCGATGTGGTGCGTGTGCTCGTCGTGATGCGGTGCGGTGCCGTGCGCGGCGTGATCCATCGCTTGCCCTTGCAGCGTGCCCGGCTGGGAGTGGTCGTGCGCGTGCGCGTGCTCCCTGTGCTCATGGGCAGGGGCGTGATGAGCGTGTCCGTCGTGCGCTTGGTCGTGTGCCGGTGGCTCGCCTGCTGGGGGCGCGTGATGACCGTGGTGCTCGTGATGCTCGTGCCCGGCTTCCGGATGGTCGCTCATAGCTGTCTCTCCTGCGCCGTGCGATGATGGTTGAGCAAACGGGATGTGAGAGATTATAGGGATTCGCGCCTCACGAATGCATGACGCCACACTCCGGCGCGTCCCAGGGTAATTGGCTGTGCTCTGCCAGCACTGCATCGATCCGCTGGCTGATCTCGTCGGGGTAGGGCGCGGTGCGGCGCACGGTCAGGTCGGCGAACGAGTTGACGCACTCGAAGATCGACGCCAGCGTGCCGCGCGTCTCGTTGACCATGAACATCATGTAGTGGATGCGCTTGGCAGAGCGGTCGAGCAGCCGCGTATAGACCGCGATCGTGTCCCCAACCATCACTTCGCTGAGGTAGTGGATGTGGTGCTCCAGGTCGTAGCCGCCGGTGCCATGCTGCTTGTGGAACTCTGGCGTCAGGCCGAGGCGCGCGGCGAGCGGGTATCCGGCGTCGTCGTAGATGGCGAGATACCAGCGCATGTTCATGTGCCCGTTCTCATCTTCATACTCCGGCGGGATCACCAGCCGGTACGGGGAACCGAGCGCAACGATATCGTCCAGCGCGACGGGATGCGGTTTCATCGAGGTGGCGTCTCCTTTGAGCGATTAGCGTAAGGCGTCGGCGATGGCAGCGGCGTTGTAGCGCATATAGTCGAGGTAGGTCCCGGCGCCGCCGTCCGGCTGGCTGAGCGAGCCGGTGTACAGTGGCACCAGCGCGACGCCAGACTCGGCGGCGATTTGCGCGGCGGTCGCGTCGCTGGCTGTGGTTTCGGTGAAGATCGCGGGCACGCCGCGCGTCTGGACCGTGTCGATCAGCTCCAGCACTGCACGGACGGATGGCTCTGACGTCGTGCTGCCGCCCGGAATGATCACGCCGACCTGCTCCAGCCCATAGCGTTCGGCGAAGTAGGTCAGCGCGACGTGATTGGTGACGATCACGCGCCGCTCCGACGGGATCGCGTCGATCTGCGCGCGAAGCTCGGCATCCAGCGCGGCCAGTTCGGCAAGGAATGCCTCGGCGTTGGCGGCGTAGGTTTCTGCGCCGGATGGATCAAGTTCACTGAGCGTGTCGCGGATCAGCAGCGCCCAGCGCGCGGCGTTTGTGGGATCGGTCCACACGTGCGGATCGCACGCGCCGGGTTCATGTGCGTGGTCCTCATCCGGCTCGGTTTCCGCGTGGGCGTCACCGCACGGCAGCGCATACAGCGGTCCGAGGACCGCGCCACCCGCGTCCGGCTGTTCGAACGCCGCCTCGATCTCTGCCTCATGCGCCGCGCAGATCTCGCTCCACTCGCCGGGAGGCAGCTCGTCGTTGCCGTCTGCTGCTTCGACGGGCGCGGTCTCGCTGCTGCCAGGAATGGGGCGGATCGGCACGCACTGCGACACCGCGATCACGCGTTCCCCGGCGG
>CBINGT010000007.1:0-21448 GCA_966250245.1 uncultured Anaerolineae bacterium | reverse complement strand
CGCTCGGATCGGTGCTGAAGCTGGCGATGACCGTGTCGATCACGCGCGAGCCGTAGCGACGGTGCGCTTCGGCCATCATGCGCCATGTCGCGATGACCATGTTGGTCGTGTCGGAAAAGGCGGGTTCCAGTGGGAACAACGGGCGCGGGTTGGCGATCTCGCGCTCCAGCAGCGCCTGCCGCTCTGCTTCCGGCGCGTTAAGGTAGCTCTCGCACAGCCCGTATTCGCGGAAGATCTCGTCCAGCGCGGCGCGGTGCAGGCGAGCATCCTCGCGGATGTCCAGCGGGACGAGGTGCAGCCCAAACAGGCGCACCTTCTGGATCAGGCGGCGCAGAGCGCCATTTGCGGCGCGCTCGCCCCGGTTGGCACGCAAACTCTCCGCGCACGGCTCGAGGTCCGCCAGCAGATCGTCGCCGCTGCGGTAGGCGTCCGCTTCGAGCTTCGCCGCGATCGCCCGCATCTTCGTCCGGTAGACCTCGTTGGTTTCGGGCGAGCCATTAGCAAGCGCGGGGTCGACTGGCGCCTCGTCGATAGACTGCGTGAGGTGCTCGGCGAGCGTGTTGATCTCGCGCAGGTAGACAGCGCGCGCTGCGTCGCGCAACGTCTGCAGCGTGCGAAGCGTTACCTCGGGCGTGACGTTCGGGTTGCCGTCGCGATCCCCACCGATCCACGAGGCGTATTGCAGAATCAGCGGCAGATCGCGCCAGTCCTCGCCGGGATAGGCGTCGGACAGCGCGGCGTGCAGGTCTTCGTAGAGATCGACCGCGGCATCCATAATCACGGCGGTGATGAAGTAGATGCCCGCCTGTACCTCGTCTTCGAGCGTGGCGCGGACAGCGCGGTTCGGCCGGGTCTGCCAGAGTTCTTCGATCGTCTCGGCCAGCCCGTCACGAATGCGCTGATCCTCGCGCGGCAACAGGCGCGTCTGATCGCGCTCTGCCAGCAGGTCCGCAATGTGCCGCAGCTTGACCAGCACTTCCTGGCGCTTGGCCTCAGACGGGTGCGCGGTCATCACCAGGCGGACGCGGATCCGCCCCAGGATAGCGCGCATCTGATCGGCGGTGACGCCTGCTCCGGCCAGCTCGCGCACAGCCGCGCTGATCGATTCGTCCAGCACGCCCGCCCTCTCGCGCTCGCGCAGCACGCGGATGCGGTGGCGATCCTCAGCGATGTTGATCAACTGGAAATAGTTGGAGAACGCTTTGATCAGCACTCGATGGGTGGGCAGGTCTTGCGAATCGATCAGCTTAGCGAGCGTGTCGGCCGCGTCCGGCGTCCCGGCGCGGCGTGCTTTCGCCGCAGCGCGGACCTGCTCCACCGCCTGAAATGCCTCTTCGCCGTGCTGCTCGCGGATGATAACGCCAAGCAGCCCGCCCAGCAGCTTGATGTCACGGCTTAGCTCGGCGGGCGTAGACTGTCCATTGTTTTCCGATGCCATGCGATGTCGATCCTCGCCGGGACGCGCCCCCGGCAGCGTGCGAAGGTGCGCCGGTTATGTGCGACGGGCAGCCTTTCTGCGCCGTCGGCGGCTTCCCCCAAAGAAGATTTTACCGATGACCTCAAGCACTGCGTCAATCAGCGGAATCTGCGCGACGAAGCCGAGAACTGCCAGCACCGTCCCGCCGATGCTCGCCTGCGGCACGGTGATCGAGCCGAAGACGTAGTTAATTTCCGCTTCGAGTACCTGGCCCCACAGGACAACGGTCGTCTCCGGGCGGCCGGTGTCCTTCGCAACCCACGTCAGCGTGATGCCGACCGCGATCACGCCGCGACCGCTGTTGTCTGCGACGAGCGTCCACAGCCATTGCGCCTCACCGCCAGGGAGCAGCGTTTGCGTTTCCGGCGTAAGCGCCTCAATCGCGAAGTCCGGCGCGGAGATCGTGGCGGTGAGCTGGGCGTCGTGCGTCGTGTAATTGTCCGGAATCAGGATCGGCTGGGCGCGGATCTCGTTGCCCTCGATCTCGGCGACCGGCTGGATCCCGCCGCCTTCCAGCATCTTCAGGCGGACTCGCACCGTCCCGCTGCCGCCCACGCGGAACTGCGACGGCCATTCCATCTCGACCACACGCTGCTCGTACGCCGCTGGAACAACCGGCCCGCCCCGGCTTTCCTCGGCTTCGGCGCGCGCTTCGTCCGGGTCAACTGCCTCGATGGCGATGGGCGCCGGTTCGGCGAGCACCACATCGCTTGTCAGCGGAACCTCGGCGATCGCGGCTTCTTCTTCCGCCGCCAAAGGGAGCGCCGCCAGCGGTACGGCCTGGGGCGCCGGAGCGCCGAAAGTCTGCGCGCCGCCACCGGATGGCTCGCTCAAAGCGTCGAACGATTCGGCAGGCGCTTCGGCGGCAAAGTCTGCCTCGGGCGCCGGTTCGTCCATCGCCAGGGCCATCGTCTCCGGTTCGAGAGCGCTGCCAGTCGTGATCTCGTGCGTGGGCACCGGCCCGCGCGCCACCCAGAGCAGCACCACGCCCGCCAGCAGAACCGGGATTCCGAGGAGTACCAGGAGTAACTTACGCATCGATGATCGCTCCTTGCGTTCCGGCTGGCTCGGCTATGCGTGCCAGTTAGGGCGGGGGTGTGCGTTCGGTCAGCGTTTGCCAATAGACGCTGTAGATACCGGTGTGATGGTGCGCCAGATCGGCCGGTTCGGCGCCGTCCAGCACGTCAAGCGCATCGTCCAGCCAGGCCACCAGCTCGGGGACGTCCGACTCGACGGCCGCCGCCTTGATCTGGAGCAGCTCCTCGTAGATTGCCTGGTGTTGCTCGGCGGCAACCGTCTGGACCGCGATCACGGCCTGCACTATGGAGCTCAGCAGCCGGTCGAGCGTGATCGTCTCCTCGCGCGACTGGCTCGGGAAGGATCGCGTTTGCAGGCTGGTGACGATCGCTTCCCAGGCGGGGTCGTAATGCGTGCCGGTCGGCAGCGTATCCCCTGGCCGGTCGAGCAGCGATTGCACCGCCGCTAGGAAGATTGCTTCGTCGTCCAGATCGGCCTTGCGCATCTGCCCGATGAGATCGGTGAGGTCCGCGCGCCAGTCCGGCAGCAAATCGGGGCGCGCGAGCATCACCAGCACCGTGTTCTGGACGACCTGCTGCACCTGCTCGGTCGTGAGCGCATATGCCATGACGTCTGCCTTGCTCCCCATTATCCGCACCGGGAGAGAGTGTACCCTGTTTCGGTGCAGCGTGTCGATGGCAGCGAGCGTTCAGTCGCGCGGGATTCCGGCGAACATATCGCGCTCAAGCCGCTCGCGGCGGCCGTTACGTGGCGGATGAACCCGCGTGAAATCCTGATACCGGTAGACGAAGCGCGCGAGCCGGTTGGCGAAGCCCTGGATATTGCGCCGTGGGTTTTCCTGCGAGGCGTGGCAGTTCGCCGCCGCGTCCCACACGTCCTGATACGCGGCGATGTTCAGCCGTGTCGTCGCCGGAAGGTGGTTGTCGAGCGCCGCCTGCAAGTCGAGGTCCTGGTTCTTGCCCATCCGGCGCGGATCCTGCCCGCGCAGACGCACCGACCACACCATCAGCCGCAGCGGCAGGCGCGGGAACGTGTTGTAATACAGCTTGGCCGGTTGGTATGGCGCCAGCCCATCGGCGAGCTGCTCGGGGAACTGCAACGGGTTCCCCGCGGCATAGAACGCGCGCGTTGTCACGCGATGCATATAGATATGGTCCGGGTGGCCGTAGCCGCCATACGGGTCAAAGGTCACGACCACGTGCGGGCGGATGGTCCGAATATCGCGGACGATACGCCCTGTGACGACATCCTCATCGGCCTGGATCAAGCAGTCGGGATGCTCATTCTCAGGCGAGCCCGCCATGCCGCTGTCCCGATAGCCGTAGGTGATGACGTTCTTAATCCCCAGCTTCTCGGCGGCGCAACGCAGCTCCGCCAGGCGAAGCTCTGCGATCGTCTCGTATTTCTCCAACCACTCCGGATCGACCGTGCCAACATCGCCGTTGGTCGAGCAGATCAGCGAGATTTCAACGCCACGCTCCGCATAGTACGCGATGGCGCCGCCCATCCCAAACGACTCGTCGTCCGGATGCGCGAAAGCGAGCAGCATACGATATCCAGAAAGATCAGCGTTCGGTTTCATTATCAATCCACCGCAGATATTCAGGCGAGCCGAAAGCGACCGGCAGGCCGATCACCTCGGGCGTCTCATAGCTGTGCGCGCGCTTGACCGCGTCCATCAGGGCGTCGAAGGTTTCGGCGCGCGTCTTGATGATCATTAACGTCTCCTGCTCCTGCTGAATCACACCGTCCCACCAATACATCGACTCGATGGGGACAAAGTTCACGCACGCGGCAAGCCGCTGCTCCAGCAGCCCACGAGCCAGCCGCCTCGCTTCGTCGGCGTCCGCGGCAGTGACCAGAACGATCAGATAGTCGCTCATTGGCTTCCTTCCGCCAACTCTTTTCTTAGGCAGAGTATTCGCGGGTTCGTCACGCGGAAATTATAGCACGCGCCTCAGCCGACGAGCATCCGACCTTGGCCGGAAGCGCCTCGTTTTGCGCACCATCGGTCCTATCCACGCGCCAGCGCAAAATAGGAAGGCTCCCCCACATTTTAGGGGGGTTTCGGGGCGCAACAGACAACACGCAACTCAAGGTTTTGTCGAGCGTAAAGTATTGTAGAGCCCAAAGGGGCTATGACCGTTCGGCTTACTGCTTGGCCGCGCGCGGACACGCGCGACGGGCCGGTTCGCAAGGGGGCACGATGCATCCAGAGACGTTGATCGGCTTGGAACAGACAGCGATTGGCGCGCACGTTCGCCCGCGCACCTGGGAGCACTCGGCGCGACTGCGCGCCACACGGCCCCGCTATGTCATCGGTGAAGCGCTTCTGATCTTGCTGGCGGGATTCATCCTGCGGATGTGGAACCTGGGCGGTGCCAGCCTGTGGACCGACGAAGTACTGACCGCCATCCGCGCCCAGGCTCCGCTCGACAATTCGCTGCGCTCGATTTTCAGCGCCGGGAACCAGACGCCGTTTTACTTCATGTCCCTGCGTCTGCTGCCGGTGGACAGCGACATGCTGCTCCGGCTCCCCTCGGCACTGTGGGGGATCGTCGGGATCGCGCTGATCATGATCGCCGCGGTGCGCCTGTTCAACAGCTACGATCTGGCGCTGGCGTCCGGGCTGCTGCTCTCGGTGAACCCGTACCACGTCCTGCTCTCGCGGACAGCGCGCCCCTATGCGCTGATCTTCGTGCTCGCGCTGGTGATGTCGATCAGCTTCCTGCTGATTCTGCGCGGAAACCGCAGCCGCGTCCTGTGGATCGCGTTTACCGTGTCGAGCATGCTCGCCTATATCACGCACTACACGCTGTTCGCGCTGCCCGCGACGCAGGTGATTCTGTTGGCGATCTTCGCACGGAACGACCGCGCCCTGCTGACACGCTGGGCGGTGGCGCAGGCGATCGCCGTCGTGCCGGTGTTGCTGTGGCTGACGCTGCTCTCGCAACAGACGATCGCCATCGGACCGGAATGGGTGCCTGTGCCCACGCCGCGCGACCTGGTGCTGACGCTGTGGAATATGACGCTCGGCTACAACGGCATGTGGAAGTGGTATCTCGTCCCTGGCGTGATGCTAGTCTCGCTGGGGCTGCTGTCTGGCGCGGTGACGATCGCGCTCCAGTGGTGGGCGGAGCGCGAGAACCTCTACTGGCTGCTGCTCGCGGGCTTGACGCTGGCAGTGACGTACACCATCTCCGCGACGATCGTCTCGTTCTACGTCGATCGTTACTTCATGATGGCGCTGCCTGCGGTGCTGTTCGTGATGCTGTACGGCTTTATGCAGTGGCCGCGTCTGCTGCGTAACGGCGCGCTGGCGATTGTGGTGGGAACCGCGCTGTACATGGTGCTGTTCTCGTTCCACTCCGGCACCTATACGCGGGCGGACTGGCGCGGCGTGGCGGACGCCGTCGAGGAACGCTGGCAGCCGGGCGACGTGATCGTGGCCGAGCGGGACAACGTGCGGCTGGCGTTCGAGCGTTACTTCGAGCCAGATGAGCGCGAGGCGACCGCCGACGTCACGCTGCTGACCGGGCTGGACGAGCAGGCGATCAGCGCGGAGCCCCGGCGCGTGTGGGTGCTGTATCGTAACCCGATCGAGGATGTGCACCGTCAGGGCACAATGCCCGCCTTCGACCCGTTCAAGCGCGGGCTGAGCGCCATCGGCGACTGGCTGGCCGAGCGCCGCGATCAGGTGCGCGAGATCCAGACTTTTCGCGGCGTGACAGTGCTGTTGCTTGAGACGCAACCGACTTTCCAGGCGGCGGAGACGCCCGCGCTCACCGAAGCGCATCCGTAAGCAAAAGGCAGCCTGCACGGCGCTTGCCAGGAAACCTCACCCCTTAACCCCCAAGCCCCTTTTCCCCTCTCCACGCGTGGAGAGGGGCCAGGGGTGAGGTTCCGCACGCCGACAACACACGCCATTCCTATTGATAAATCACTTGATCTGGGCTGGTCCTGGCTCCCCTTCGCGCGTCAGGCAAGCGCCCGCCAGCCGCCACAATATCGGGGTAGGCAGCATCGGATCGCAGCGTTATACTGATTCGCCGTATTTCGACCGGTACGAGATGGATTGCGAAGGAACGAGGAACGGGTTATGCGACGTTTGCTGGTGGTTTGCCTCATCGCCGGGGCGCTGGGGATCGCGCTGATCGCAAGCATCGCGGGCGGGCTGCCGCGTTCAGAAGCGAGCGTCGGCGCGCAGGCGACCATCCCGCCGACCAACACACCGCGCCCGACCATCCCGGCGACAAACACACCACGCCCCTCGCCGACGCCCATGTATACGGCGACGCCCTCACCCACGCCGAGCATTACGCCGACCAGCACGCCCAGCCCGACGCCAACGACGATCGGGCCGAACGAGTATCCTGAGAACATCAACCCTCTGACGGGCCTGCCCTATCCCAGCGAGGAAGCGCGCAACCGCCGCAATTTGATCGTCAAAGTCTCGAACTTCCCCGAGATCGTCCGGCCGCAGAGCGGTCTGGACAAGGCCGACATCGTGTTCGAATACGAGGTCGAGGGCGGCGCGACCCGCTTCGCGGCGATCTATCGCAGCCAGGGCACCGACTTTGTCGGCAGCATCCGCAGTGCGCGCCTGCTCGATCTGGAGCTGGTGCATATGTTTGACGCGTTGCTGGCGTATAGCGGCTCGAACGAGTGGATTCGCCAGTACATCCTCGAATCGGATTGGAAGTGGCGCGCGCTGTCGCCGCACCTCGGCGTGAACTGCCCGCCCTTCTGCCGCTATCCTGAGGACGGCAAAGCCTACGAGCATACGCTGTTTGGCAACACGTACCAGATGTGGGAAGTCGCTGAGGAGCGCCAGATCAACGAGGGACTGCCGGGGCGCGGATTCGCCTTCAGCGAGACGCCAGACCCAGGCGGCAAGCCCGCGCTGGACATTTTCATCGCCTCGTACAACGAACGGCAAAGCACGCGCTGGCAATATAACCCTGAGGATGGGCGCTATTACCGCTGGAACACCAACCTGCCGCACGTCGACGCGGTGACAGGCAAGCAGCTTGCCGCCGATAACATCGTCGTGCTGGCAGCAGAGCATATCGACCGCCCGGACATTCTCGACAGCGAAACGTCCGGTGTCGTCATCGAGACGGTTCTCTGGGGCAACGGTCCGGCGTACGTCTTCCGCGACGGGCTGTGGTACGAGGGGACGTGGTGGCACACCCAGGGGCGCACCGGGCTATGGCTGACCTATCCTGACGGCGAGCGGTCGATTCACCTCAAGCCGGGGCAGACGTGGGTCGAGGTGGTCCGCCCGTTCATGTGGGGCGTCGAAGTGTCGGAAGAGAAAGCGGACATGGTCGCCACCGCCGAGGCGATCTACGCCACGCAAACGCAGTCGGTCGCGCTGACCGCCACGGCGATCGCGCCGTACATCACGCCGTCGCCGGTCGTAGGCACGCCAACGCCCGTCACCCTACCCTGAGCGCGAAGATCGCTGGCTGGCCGTGTATAAAGTTGAAGCAGTCAGCAGTTAGCGATTAGCGGTTAGCAGCCGGGTCGAACTTCGCAGGCTGGGTTACGCGTTGAATTCGGCGCTGAGTGTAGGGGCGGAGCTTGCTCCGCCCGTGGGATGGGTTATCGGACGGGTGGCGGGCGCAGCAAGCTGCGCCCCTACAGAAAATATCCACCGTTCCCTGATCCATCGGGCCAAAGCGATGATACGCCCTAATCGCTAACTGCTAAACGCTAACCGCTGAGTTGGTTAGGAGTAAGCAGCATGAAGCGAATGGCCGTGATCCTGGCGCTTTGTGTGCTGGCCCTGGCGGCGTGTGGAACTGGAGAAACCGTCGCCGAGCTTTACACCGCATCTGGCGACGGCACCAACCCGGACGAGCTGACCGGCACGACTCGCTTCAAGCCAGACGACGACCTGAACGTGGTGATCCGGCTCAATCCGCACGGCAACACGCTGGCGTTGCGCGCCGTGTTCGTCGGTCCAGACGGTATGCAGATCGGGACGGACACGCTCGAAGCCGATCCGACTGTGGGCGAGGCGCTGCTCGGGCTGGACTGGGAAGCGCAGGGCGCTGGAAACTGGCCTGCGGGCGACTGGCAGGTTCAGGTGTTCGTGAACGAGGAACTGCACTCGACGCTTGATTTCACGGTCGAGGGCGGCGCGGGCTAGGAAGCATCGCCCCGGCGGGGTCTGCTTGCGGTTTGCGCGCCGCTCGACATTTGTGCGTTTTTTCGCCGAGTTATAGGCTTATCCGCCATTATCCATCGTGGTAGTGGCTGGTGTATACTCTGGGTAACGATAGCTCTTACGATACAGAATGAAGATTTCGCCCGTCAAACTGCAAACATTTTTACCAAACGCAATCTGAGTAAGGAGACTCTACAAGCATGGCTGTTCAGGCAGAAGCAACCAAGCACATCAACGCTTACGAAGTCGCACTACGTCAATATGATCGTGCTGTTGCCTACTTAGACTTGCCCGCAGGGATCAAAAGCTTTTTACGGATGCCGAAGCGGGAACTGTCCGTTAACTTCCCCGTCCGGATGGACAACGGCGACATCAAGATTTTCAGCGGCTATCGCGTGCATCACAACACGGTGCTCGGCCCGTCGAAGGGTGGGATCCGCTATGCGCCGAACGTGGACCTGGACGAGGTCCGCGCGCTGGCGATGTGGATGACGTGGAAGTGCGCACTGGTCAACCTGCCCTATGGCGGCGCCAAGGGCGGCGTGATCTGCGACCCGTACAGCATGAGCCAGAACGAGCTTGAGCGTCTGACGCGCCGCTATGCCGCCGAGATCAGCATCATCATCAGCCCGCACAGCGACATCCCCGCGCCCGACATGGGCACCAACGCGCAGACGATGGCCTGGATCATGGATACCTACAGCATGACCGTCGGCTATTCGGTTCCGGCGGTCGTCACCGGCAAGCCGCTTAACATCGGTGGCAGCCAGGGACGTCGGGAAGCGACCGGGCGCGGCGTGATCATCTGCATGGACGAGGCGCTCCGGCGTCGCGGCCAGGACGATCCGTCGCAGATCAGCGTGGTGATCCAGGGCTTCGGCAACGTCGGAAGCTGGGCCGCGAAGCACGCTTACGACCTCGGCTACAAGGTCATCGCGGTCAGCGACGTGACGGGCGGTTACTACAACGAGAACGGGCTGGACATCGACGACGTGCTCGAGCACACCTCGCGGAATCCGCACGGCCTGCTCGAAGGCTATCGCGAGGCGGACCAGATCACGAACGCCGAGCTGCTGGCGCTCGAATGCGACGTGCTGGCGCCTTGCGCGCTCGAAAACCAGATCACCGCAGAGAACGCCCACACCATCAAGGCGAGCCTGATCGTGGAAGGAGCCAACGGCCCGACCACACCCGAGGCCGACGACATCCTGATGGATCGCGGGATCGATATCATCCCGGATATTCTGGCGAACGCGGGCGGCGTGACCGTCTCGTACTTCGAATGGGTCCAGGGCCTGCAGGCGTTCTTCTGGGATGTCGAGGAAGTCAACCGCCAGCTCCGCCGCGTGCTGATCAAGGCGTACGACGAAGTCATCAACACGCGCGACCAGTACAACGTCGACATGCGGACGGCGGCGCAGATCACCGCGATCAAGCGTGTCGGCGAAGCGACCCGCACGCGCGGCATCTATCCGTAAACCGCGCCGGGATCGCCGGGGACGAACACTCACGGGGGCGGGAAACCGCTCCCGTTTTGTTCCCCCGGGCTAGCGAGGGATAACCAGTATGTCGCCCGGCTTCAGAATCACCGGACGCTCAAGCTGATTCGCCTCCAACAGAGCGTCGAGCGTGACATTGTATATAGCGGCGATGGTCCAGGCGCTTTCACCCTCTACCACCACATGATGAACTGTCCTCGGAGCAGGCATCATGTCGGGTCCCAGGCGCACATAAATCTCGTCGCCAGGGTGGAGAATAGCAGGCCGCTTGAGGCCATTGATTGCTAACAGCGTGTTCAGATCGACTCCGTACACTGCCGCGATCGCCCAGGCGGTTTGTCCGGGTTGAACCACATGAACCACGCTGCCGTCTTCACGCGGCTCCGCAATCTGAATCGGTATTACAGGCGCGCGAATGCTCGTCACGGCCGGCAAGGGGCCGGTCGGGGTGGACCGGCCGGGGGCGGGAGTTGCCGCGGCAGGCGGTGGCTGCCGCCCGGTCATGATCGCATCGATCATGGCGAACCCGTAGCCGGAAGTAGAACCGATCAACAGCACGAAATACTGGTCCCTGCTGTCCCAGGCTGTGCCTGCGCCGATATGCTCCGCCTCGGCCAGCATCGTCAGGCGGTGCCCCTGACTGGTCGCCCAGACAGAGTCTACGGCCCAGGCAGCAGTAATGTAGTTGAGCGCGCCGGAGGCGACATTCTCACGCGCGGCGCCGGGGTAGCCTGCCGCGGCAGCGCGATCGTCCGGCATGGAGCCACCTTCGCCGATGTGTGATCCCTGGTGATTCGCCGCGATCCATTCCGCGTGACGTTGAGCGGCGAGCATCAACGCCGGGTGCACCGCCAGCGCGGGCATTCCCTGCTCCACACGATAGCGGTTGACGGCCTCGACAATGTCGGCGCCCGTCTCGCCAGATTGTGCGAAGACCGGGCGCGAGACCGGCCATAGCGTGACAACCGTTATCAAAAGGACCAGAACGCGAACAAGCTGCGCTGTTTGCGGAAGTGCGGACCTTTGGGCGTCCATACAAACCTCCGGCTCGATAGACCAGCGGACAAGTTCGACCAGTGAGCGACGGGGCGCAATGAGGACGGCACAGGCTGCGATGGGCCGCGTGGCGAATCCTATCACCACAGTTTGCCCGCCGCCAGAAGACGATATTCGCTTCAGGGCGAAAGCTCCAGACGCGTCCGCCAGTTCTGCCGGCCTCGCTAGACCGGCGCTGCCGCCCGCGCACGGATGCGGTATAATCGGGAACACTTGCCACCGCCCGCTCCAGCACAGGAGTTCTCATGCCGGATACACTCATCAGCAGCTTTGAACAGCGCATCCTGGAACGCCAACTGCTTCCACTGGCGTCTCCCTGGGCTGGCGAGGTGGTCTACCCGCAGTACGACGGCCTGTCGATCCGCAACCTTCCGCACACCGTCATGCGGCTGCTCAATGGCAACCCACAGAATGGTGGCCCGGGCAGTTTGAACCCTCAAAATGGCACACTCGGGTCGGCGCCGCTCGATTCGACTCTGTGGAGGCCGTACGCCGGGCGCGTCAAGCGGGTGGTGCTGTTCATCACCGACGGGCTTGGGTGGCAGCTTTTGCAGGAGATCGCCGCCGCTGATCCCACTTTCGCGCAGGTGATCGCGGACCTCACGGGAGACGGCACGCTCACCCCGCTGACGTCGATCGCGCCCACCACCACGGCCAGCGCGCTGCCGACGATCTGGTGCGGCGCGACCCCGATCGCGACCGGGCTGCTCGGCACGCAGTTGTTCCTGCGGGAATACAGCACGCTGGCGAGTATGCTGCACTTCGCGCCGGTCGCAGGAAAGCACCGCGCAGATGCGCTTGAAGATTGGGGGCTGGATCTCACCACGCTGCTGCCCCAGAAAACGCTCAGCGAAGCGTTACGGCAGCACCGCATCCCGAGCTATCTCCTGCTGCAAAAGGATATGATCGGCTCAGGGCTGTCGCGGGTGATGCATCGCGGTGTGGAGAACGTGATCCGTCACGTTGGCTACACCGATCTGTGGATTAACCTGCGCGACCTGCTCCGGGAAACGCGCCGCCAGCGGTGCTTCATCAACGTCTATTGGGCGGCGGTCGATATGGTGTCGCACATCTACGGCACGGCTGCGGAGCAAGTGATGGTCGAGATCGGGCGCCAGCTTGCGGACCTGCGCGACGTGCTCTGCGCAGGCGACGCGGCCGACGGGCAGACGCTGTTCATGCTCGTCGCCGATCACGGCCACAGCCCGATCACCGAATACGTGAATATCTACGATCACGCGCCGCTGTCCGAGGCGTTGCGCTGCGGGCTTGGCGGGCAGGCGCGGCTGGCTAACCTGTACCTGCGCGAAGGCTATCGCGAGCAGGTCGAGGACTATTTCCGCGAGCGGCTGCCGGACCAGTTCATTACCGTCCGCCCGGCGGACGCCCAGGCGGCGGGCCTGTTTGGCACGGAGACGCCCCACCCGGAAGCCGGAGCGCGCATGGGCGACCTGATCGTGATCGCCCGCGAGGGGTTTGCGCTCACCGAAAAGCGGCCGGGGGCGATGGCTTCGGTCAGCCGGCACGGCGGGCTAAGCGCGCGCGAGATGATCGTTCCCCTGCTGATGCGCACGCTCTAACCGCGCCCGTCGCGTGCCCAAACGGAGCCCAGATAAAGGAAAGCACATGCAGAAATTTCTCAACCAGTTATTCGGCGGCGAGCGATCCCGCCCGCAGGCTCCGTTGCTGACGCCTGAGCAGCAGGCGATCAACGAGCTGCTTGAAACCGCCGCCACCGCGCTGGAACAGGGCTATTACGACACGGCGCTGGAAACCTATCAGCGCGGGCTGGCGCGTGCGAGAGAGATCGGCGACCTGCGCAGCGAGGAGCATTTTCTGAGCGGGATCGGCGCAACGTATGTCGCCCGGCGCGATTTCGAGGCGGCGCGTCCGGTGCTGGACGAGGCATACGCGATCGCCAAGAAGCTGGGCGACCGCCGCGCCATAACACGCACGCTTAACAACCTCGGCTCGTTTTACGCGCAGCAGAATGAATGGGGCGCCTCGCAGACCTATCACCAGCAGGCGCTGGAACAGGCGCGCGAGATCGGCGAGCCGCGCGTGCTGGCGCTGACGCTTGAGAACCTGGCGCGCGACTATCTTCACCAGGACAACCCGAGCTACGCCCAGCACCTGCTGCGCGAGGCCGTCAACGCCGCGCAGCGCAGCAACCAACCCGCGCTCCTGGCGCGGCTGCTCGGCACGCTGGCCGAGGCGACGCTCGCGGCGGGCGACCGTCAGACCGGGCATCGGCTGCTCAACCAGGCCGTGCAGATCGCGCAGCAGACCGGGCAGAGCGAGCAGCATTTGCGCTGGCTGCGCAAGCTGGCGGAGCTTGAGATCGAAAACCGCAATTACGCCCTCGCCATCGAGTATTACCAGTCCGCCGAGAATCTGGCGCTGCGCCTCGGCAACCAACCGCCCGAGTTCTTTATGAATAGCGCGCTCGACCTCTCGCTGGCTTACCAGCTCACTGGCAACAGCGCGCAGGCGCAGGAATACGCGACGCGGGCGCTGGCCCAGGCGCGCAGCGCGCAAAACAGCGAGCTCGAAGCAAACGCCCTCACTCGGCTGGGCATGGCCGCCCACACGACAGGCGACTGGGTCCGCGCCGAGAACTTCCTGACCGAAGCGCTGGCCTTTTACGAAAACGGCACGCTGTCCAATGTGGAAGAACGCGTCCAGATTCTGCTGGCGCTTGGCAACATCCAGGCGCGGCTGCACAACGCCGAGCGCGCCCGGCAATACACCGAGCAGGCGCTGGCGATTGCGCGTGAGGCGGGCGACACTCGTCGCGAGGCCAGCGCGCTCCATCTGCTCGGCAACCTCGCGCTCGAAGCAGGCGATCAGGCGGAAGCGTTGGAGCACTGGCAGGCGGCGCTTGACCTGCTCGGCGGTGAAGATCCGGTGCAGGAAGCGCGGCTGCGCTGCGACATCGCCAACGCGCGGCGCGAGCGGGGAGACTTCAACGGCGCGCTGAACGAGTATGAACGGGCGCTGCTGCTCCTCAACAGCTTCAACCATCCGCCGACGCGCGGCCTGGTGCTCTCTAACGCGGCGACGCTGTACACCGACCTGGGCGACGTAGACACGGCCAAGGCGTTTTACGACGAGTCGATTGAGATCGCCCGCAATAGCGGCGACCTGCGCGCCGAAAGCCTGCGCCTGGGCAACCTCGGCTGGTTCTATTCGCTGACCGGCCAGCCGCGCACCGCGATCAACAAGCTCGAAGAGGCGCTGAAGATCAGCCGGTCGCTGGACGACACGCTAATGATCGCCGTGCAGACCAACAACCTCGCGCGCACGTACTACCAGCTTGGCGACTTCGACACGGCCCGCACGCTGCACAAGCAGGCGATCGCGGGGGCAAATGCGCTCGGCGAGGAGCGGTGGCTGGCGGTCTTCCAGAGCGATCTGGCCGTCACGCTCGAAGCGCTCGACCGCCACGACGAAGCCGAGCCGCTGTACCTCTCGGCGCTGGAGAAAAGCCGCGAGCGGGGCGACCTGGAGAATACCGTCCGCACGCTGACGCGGCTCGCCTCGCTCTACCAGCGGACAGGGCGCGCCGCCCAGGCCCGCCCGCTGATCGCCGAGGCGTACAAGACCGCACGGCACATGGACTACAAAAAGGGGCTGGCGGATGTCGCTGCCGTGCAGGGTGATCTCGCGCGGGAAGCGGGCGATCTCGACTCGGCGCAGCGCTTTTACACCGAGGCGCGCCGCCTGTACACCATCTTGCACGACCCGCTCGCTGCGCGCATGACCGAGCGCCTGAACGAGCTCACCGAACGCGCCCCAGAGGAGCCTTAGCGGCGCCTCGGGGGTATTGCGCCCCTGGTCACAAAGCAGTATCATCAGGCTCGTGATTATTCCGGATTCGAGCAAGGCACGGCCGCTTGCCGGCCTGCATCAGGAGAATGCGTTATGAAGAAGTCGTTTGGGTTTGTTCTGCTGACGCTGCTGGTTGTCCCGCTGCTTTTGACGGGATGCTCGGGCGAGACGCCGGACGTAGCAGAAGATTACGTGGAAGCTCTGCTGCAAGGCGATGCCGAGGCAGCGCAGCAGGTCGCGTGCGAAGCGTTTCAGAGTCGCACGGGTGAGCTGGCGGCCCTTTTCGGCCAGCAAGACCTTCGCAATTTCGATCTGAAGTATGATGTTGGCAAGGGCGGCCGCGAAGAAGAAGTGATCGTCACCGGCTCGTTCGACTACGGCCCCGAAGACTCGCCGCGCCAGGTCAAGCTTCAGGAGCGGGACGATACACGCATCGTTGTCTGGCTGGAAAAGAGCGGCGATGACTGGTGCGTGGCCGATACAACCGAGGTCGGCGAGGGCCTGCTGACCGTGTTCGGCAGCGAGAGCACGGCGGCCGTTACGGACGAGGCGCCTGCGGATGACGCGGCCGAGACCGAAGAAGCGACCGAGGAAGAAACTGAAGAAGCAGCCGAGGACGCTGAATAATACAGCACCATCTGATCGCAAGTCCAACGCCCGGCGAAACGAAATCACCGGGCGTTTTCTATTGCGCGTGAGATCGAAAAGGCGGCCCGATCAGGCCGCCTTGTGCGTGCAATGTGAGAACGCGCGCCTATTTGCGGCGCAGCATGTTGAACAGCCGCGCGCCCAGGAACAGCGCCCCACCGGCCGCGACCGCCCCGCCGAGCGCCAGCTTCTGCACTTCTTCGGGATCGGCGCCGCTCATGACGACCTTGCCGTCGCCGTACTGCTGGAACAGGCGGCCCCACTTCGTCTGCAGGGCGGCTTCCACGCGCTTGCGCCCGACGAACGGATACCAGTAGTAGTTGTGGTAGACGTTGCTGGCCGCGTAGCTCCACGGCACCAGCGGCGAGCGGAGCAGCACGCCCTCGAACCCCTTCAGCCAGCCGTGATAGATCAGCTTCTGCCCCTTGCTGGCAAAGGTGTCTTCCTGCTTGAAGTTGAACCGCTCGATGTCCTTCAGGTCCATGCCGACGACCTCGATCTCGTTCGGATCGCCCACACCGAGCCCGCGCTCGTGCGCCAGCCGGATGAAGTCGAGCGACATGGGATCGAAGCCCTGAATATACGCGCTCATCGCGTCAATCGCGACCTGGTCCGCCGAGGCGAGCAGCAGGTCCTTTTCGTGGACGCGCATCGCGCGCGGACCGGGGCCGTCTCCGGCAAACGTGCCGTCCATCACCGCAAAGATGCCGGTGTGGATGTCCTGCTGAATCTGGAGCAGGTCGACCACCGTCTCGTGGATCACGGCGTGCGTCCAGTGGCGCTTGCGGTTGAGCAGCCCGCCGAACGCATTTTTCATCGCGCCGGTGATCGTGGTGAACACGTGCGTCTTGACGGTCGGCAGATGGATGATGTTTCGCCCGTAGAAGCACTGCGGGACGTAGATGCCTTCCGGGTAGACGCGGTCAAGCACCAGCAGCGGTTCTTTCGGCTCGTAGCGGACCCATTCGAACTGCGGCTCGTAGAGGTGCCAGTTCTCGATCCCGTACTTGTCGGTGACATAGCGGTGCTTGTTGTTGACCTCACCGGCGCGCGCGTCCACGACAACTGTATCGTTGTGTCCGGCGATGATGCGCGGATAGCCCGCGGCCTGCAGTTCCTGAATGGTGCCTTCGATCTGCCAGGGAGTGCTGGAGCACGCAGGATACCAGGTATCCCACGAGATATTGATCTTGAGGATGGTGTCTTTGTCTTTGGGCAGCGCGTCTTGATAGCCCGCGAGGCGCATCACTTCGCGCACGTCTTCGACGACGCTTTCGGGCTGCGTCCGCACAATCGCGACCTTGCCTTTGCCCGGAAATTCAGCCATGAGTACCGGTCCCTCCCTGGGCCAATATTGATGATGTGGCCTTTCTTTATGATCGTACTGAGTATAACAGCCGGGGCGCCCCCTGTCGATACACGATCGGGCTACGCGAGCGGCGCGCTCCGCCTACTGCCGCATCTCGCCAGAGCGATCGTCGGAGCGTGATTCGCACGGGCCGCCCGGTTCCACAGTCTCCGGATGGAAAAATGTCGCGTAGGCGCACAATGCATCCTCGGAGATCGAGGGGATCGGCGGCTGGCTGTAGCTCCCATCCTCGGCGGTGACGTAGAAGCGATCAACCCATTGCGTGACCCGCGCGCGATCTGGCCGGACGGTGACGGTGAACGCGTTGGGGATGCTCTGGCCGCCGTCAAAGTAGAGACACACCCACCCGCTGTGCGTTGTGCCCACCGGCAGTTGGAAACCATCCTCGCGGTAGAAAAACGTACGAAGGCCGCGCGCGTTGGTCGCCTCTACCGGGCACGCGACGCCATCGCCGCCGAGGTAGGTCGTCTCCGCCGGGATCGCGCGGATCGTGCTGCGCGGCTGCCACCAGGCATCGCGCGGCTCGCGGAAGTCCGCCGGGAACGGCGTCTCCACGTCCACCCAGGGATAGCCCCAGCTCGCGTACGGGTACATCTGCTCGGTGATCTCGGCGGACATCCAGAACCAGATCTCGTGACTCCCGTCGTCGCGCGTGACATGGACTGGATCGCAGAAATCAAGCCGCGCCAGTTCGATATCCTCTTCGCCACGCGTTCCGCCCAGCAGGGAATAGTCTTCCACGCGCAGGGAAACCGGCTCCCCGCAGGTGATGTGCTGCGCGGGCAATACCGGCGCCTGCGGCCCCTGGGCGGACGCGTACAGCAGGAAGGCAGTAGCTCCCAGCGCAGCAAGCGCTACGCCGACCAGCAGAAACGGGAGTCGGGTCATGATCCAGTTGGCCATGCGCCAGATTATACTCGCTGTCGCGCGGGATGCTTATACAGCGGTCTTTTCTGTCACAGGCACCAAACCACAACACTCAGGGTAGTTCAAGCAAACGTGGAATTTCCGACCGGCGTACTTATCGTTCCGCGCGGTACGTATCTTCATCTCTCCGCCGCAAATAGGACAGCGGGGAACGGCCAAAGGATCGCTTGCCTGGGCGGCCTCCTTTACCAATTCGGGTAAGTGCGGCGCAATCAACTCGGTGAGTTTAGCGGGGTTAAATGCTTGTTTGCCGCGCACACGGACCAGCGGAAGTCCTACAGCGTCATATACTTCCTGAACGAATTGGTCGCGCTCTTTTCGATCCTGGGAGTCATGGCTGCTATCATCCAACTCAATGCCCACTCGCGGCCGAAGACTGTCAGGATCGCACAGCAAGAAATCAATGTGTCTCTGTGAAATCTTATTGAAATCAGTCCAGAAGTCTTCTCGGTTCGAGACTGACAGAAAATCAGCCAGACGAACCTTTGGGCAAATGATCAAGTTCGTCCCTACAACCGGCTGAAGTACCTTGTAAAATCGTAATTCATGTGCGGTCAAGATGCTGGCGTTGAGCGTGTAAGGACATTCCCTAGACTTGCCACGCTTTCTAAATACGAGACGAAGTAATGCGGTCAAACAACCCGGACTTGATTGTTTTCGGCGGGGCATAACTTTCCCTAGCAAGGTGCTGTAATTTAACCGACCATAATCTGGTTTGAGTTCATTATACTATAGCGTCTGGCTTGCTCCCGTTTCTTCACATAATCTTCATAAGAGCCAAGACCCGTCCGTGTGATCTTGACTTGCCTCGTTGCGCGCCGGTATAATGGCGGGACTAGGGGTGACTAGCTCAGTTGGTTAGAGCGCTTCCCTTACAAGGAAGAAGTCAGGGGTTCGAGTCCCTTGTCACCCACTCGTTTTCCCTTCCGCGTTACGCGCCCGTCTCGCCCACAAACGCCGCCACAATCGCATCCACGTCCAGGACATGACCGCGCGCAACCGCCGCGTCATAGGCGTCTGGCGAGAGCGCGCCGCGCAGGTCGTCCAGCAGCGCACGCGCGAGCTGCCGGAAGTCATACCTTGTATGGCGGTGGCACTCGACCAGTGCCGCCAGCTCGGCCGCTTGCTCGGGGCGGGCTTTCAGCAGGGCAAGCACAGCCATGCCGTTAACGCCTTGCATCACCTGCCACTTCCAATACAGATCGGGCAAGCTGGCGCGCAGATGCTCGCGAGCAGAGTCCGTGTCTCCAAGCTTGATCTCCGCCAGCGCCAGCCACAGCGCGCCCTGGGCTGCTTCCATCGGCAGATTGTTCGCCTGAGCGTAGGCGAACGCCTCTTCTGCGCTGCGCCGCGCAGCCAGAAAGTCACCACGCCGATAGCAGATTATCGCGTCGTACACCAGCGCCTCGGCCGTGAACTCTTCCAGGTCCGTCAGGGAGACCAGTTGGCGCGCCTCGGCTATTCGATCGGCGGCTTCGTCAAAACGGCCAAGAAGCGAAAGCGCCTCACCGCTCAGCAGCAAAAAGCCGACGATCCAATCGATCCTATGGAACTCGCGCGACATGACGAGGGCCTGGTCCAGGTGTGCTAGAGCAACTTCATAGTCGCCAAGCCCCATAGCGGCGTTTCCGATATTGCCAATCGCTCCGGCTATGAGGCTAGACTCGCCGAATTCGCGGTAGAGGGCAAACGCCCGCCGTGCGTATTCCAGCGCGCGGGGCAGATCGCCCAGGCGTTCACCATCGTGCGCCGAATTCATGCAAGCGATCGCCGCCTGAAAACGGTCATTGATCCGGATTGATATTTCTAGCGCCGCCTCAGTGAATGCCAGCGAAGCCGCGTAATCATAGTCGGACCGGGCGATCATCCCTTTTGTCATGAAGCAGAGCGCTTCGCCCCAGGAATCATCCAGCGCCCGATAGATCGCCAGGGCCTCGTCCGCGAACCGATACGCTTTGGCAGTATCCCTTGTAGCGAGCGCGGTCGCGTTGGCGAGGCACCGGAGTGCATCTGCCAACACGGCCGGATCGTCACCCGCACGGGCGATGTCCAGGCTCTCGCTGAGCAACTCGATCGCCTCGTGCCGCCGTCCCATTGGCAAGCTGAAAAGTCCTATTTGCGCCAGAAGCTGGGCACGCAGCAGAGGACTTCCGCCCACGCTAAGCGCGCGCTTATGGAGTTCTAGCGTCTCAAAGTCCCGGCCACGGATGTACAGATACCGGCCCAGCGGCCACGCCATCCGGCGGAGCATGTCCGCCTGCTGCTGCTCAATCGCCCAGTCCCACGCGAGCCGGATGTTTTCGAAGTCCTCATCAATCTCCGCCAGGGCGGCAAGCTGGCGCGCCCCGCCCTTGATATCGGTTTCGCATTCGGCCAGGAACCCGGCGTAATAGGCGCAATGGGCGTCCTGCGTGGACACGGTGTCGCCCGCCGCGTCAAGACGTTCGGCCGCAAACTGACGTAACAGCTCGTGAATCTCGTAGCGTCCGCCGGGCGTGCGCGACAGAATCGCCTTGTTGACCAGGCTTTGCAGAACCGGCAGGTTTGCGCCGGTTATCGCCTGAATGGCCTGACGCGTTCCCCCGGCCGGGAAGACCGCCAGCCGTATGAAAACCGCGCGCTCCGGTTCGGTGAGGCGCTGCCACGTTGGCTCGAACAGCGCGCGGATGCTCCAATGGCGGGGCGGGGCGTCGGCCATTTCCCCAGCCAGAAACTCCGGACAGCACGCGACTTCGTCGGCGATCTCCGGCAAGGAGAGGGTGCTCACCCATGTCGCAGCGAGCACCAGCGCGAGCGGCATCCCCTGCACCAACTGGCAAACGCGGAGCAGCGACGGCACATCCTGGGGCTGCAAGGTGAAATCGGCGCGGGTCTGCTGCGCGCGGTGCAGGAACAATCGCACCGCGTCCAGGTGGGTAAAGTCCTCGACCGCATCCGCGTAAGCCAGCCCGCCCAGCGGATAGACTGTCTCCGCCTGAAGGCCCAGCATTACACGCGAGGTAACCAGCGCCTGCACGCCCGGCGCCGCCTGCAGAAGTTCTCCGACCAGCGTCGCCGCGCCAAGCACCTGCTCGAAGTTGTCCAGCACAAGCAATAGACGCTGCTCGTGGAAGAAGTCGAAAAGTTGCTGCCGCGCATCACGCTTGCCCGGCTGGAAGTGGAAGCTGACAGCTTCGGCAATCGCCCAGAAAACATCCTCGGCCGCATCGACCGACTGGAGCGGCACGAAATACGCGCCGCCCGGCAGGGGCGCTCGCGCCACGCTGTAAGCATCCGGCTCGACCATGCGCCAGGCGACTTCCATGGCGAGCCGCGTCTTGCCAATGCCGCCCGGTCCGAGCAACGTGATCATGCGCACGTGAGGCTCGGACAGCAGCGCGGTCAGTTCGTCCAGCGAAAAATCTTCACCCAGCCTCCTGCCGGTTTCG